>CANQXR010000041.1 GCA_947627855.1 uncultured Clostridia bacterium | reverse complement strand
AGATGTAAACTTTGATGAGGATTCTTGTCGTGTCGAAGATAAGAATGTACAACAAAATCTCAATATGCTCAGAAAACTCGCTCTTAATATCATAAAGTAATATAAAGTTGATACTAAATCAAAAAGAGCAATCTCTAAAATTATGTTGGATTGTTTGCTCGATTGTACATCTTTACTAAAGGTTATAGGTGAAAATTGATTTCCGTGCTTTTGCATAAACAGCTATATACAAAATATTGATTTTATGCTATAATTAAGAAAAATAAAGAAACGGAGGAGAAAGGTATGATATACAGAGATTTCAAAGGACTTAAGCTATCCATGCTGGGAATGGGCGCAATGCGGCTTCCTGTATTGGACAATGACGACAGCAGGATAAATAAGGAAGAAGCCTTCAGAATGGTTGACTATGCAATGAAAAACGGAATCAATTATTATGATACCGCATGGGGCTATCACGGCGAAAATTCCGAGTCTGTAATGGGAGAAGCCCTTGGCAGATATCCTCGTGAAAGCTTTTATATTGCCACAAAATTTCCCGGCTATGACCTTTCAAATATGCCAAAGGTAAAGGAAATATTTGAAAAGCAGCTTGAAAAATGCAAAGTGGACTATTTCGATTTTTACCTCTGTCACAATGTATGTGAAATGAACATCGATGCATATCTCGATGAAAAATACGGCATAATAAAATATCTGACTGAGCAGAAAAAAGCGGGAAAAATAAAACATCTTGGCTTTTCCGCTCACGGAAGCTGTGAGGTTATACAGCGTTTTCTCGATGCATATGGCGAACATATGGAATTTTGTCAGATACAGCTTAATTATGTCGATATGTCATTTCAGAATGCGAAAGAAAAAATCGAGCTTCTGAATGCCGCAAATCTGCCCATATGGGTAATGGAGCCTTTAAGAGGCGGAAAGCTTTGCAGACTGCGCAAGGACGAGGAAGATGCACTCAGACAGCTTCGCCCCGAAGAAAGCGACACCGCATGGGCATTCAGATTTTTACAGACTATTCCGAACATAAAGGTCATTCTTTCGGGAATGTCCGAGCTTGACCAGATGAAGGAGAACATAGACATTTTCAAATCAGAAAAGCCCCTAAATGACGAAGAAATGAATACTCTTTTAGGTATTGCACAGGGAATGCTCAAGGGCACACTTCCCTGTACTGCCTGTCACTACTGTGTAAGCCACTGTCCCAAAAAGCTGGATATACCCAAGCTTATAGACCTTTACAACGAACACAGCTTTACAGGCGGCGGTTTCATTGCGCCTATGGCACTTATGGCAATACCGGAGGAAAAACACCCATCTGCCTGCATAGGCTGCCGCAGCTGTGAAAAGGTTTGTCCTCAGCAAATAAAAATATCCGAAGCCATGTCGGATTTCAACTCCAAGCTGGGAGGCTGATAAATACTGTTCCCTGACGGGGTTCGACAGCAGCACCGACAAACCGCCGCAAGGCGGTTTGCTGGTGCTGCCGCCGGCGGGGGCGGAGAGGCGAAGCAATGGGGGCGGACAAGTCCGCCCCCATTGCTTCGCCTCTCCGCCCCCGCCGGCTCCCCGCAGTATTGCAGGAATTATTGCTGCTGTTGTGCCTTCATAGGCGTTATCCTTATATTTTTCACCTCCGCACCTGTTTTGCGCTTTACAATATCCTGAATCTGGGCAAGCTCAGCGCTTGTAAGCTCTGCCTTTGATACAACAACATCCACTGTTCCGTCATCTATTCTTACATAGGCTTCTTCAAATCCCTTCGCCTCTATAAGGGATTCCGCAGCGGTTTCCTTCTCTATCCTCTTTTGTATCTCAATCATACTGTCGGCGCATTCCTCCTTCTTTGCCGTATCTATATTCTCATCGGAAAGCATTTCCGTAAGTATCTCTTTCTGCTTTGCCCTCGACTGTTCCCTGTCGAGCTTAGCCTGTATAAAATATGACGAATCATTTGAATTATTCACAAAAACCGCCTTGCCCGTTTCATCGTCCTCTGCAGCGGCGCTTTTCTGCGTGGTGTCCTCCGTTGTATCTGTCTTTTCCGAGGCATTCGCCGAGGCTGCCACTGCCGTGTCGGAGTCCATCTCTATTGCAATATCATCGTCATAATAAAGATCACCCGCCGCCTCAAGCTCGTCATAATCATAGTTTATTAGCTCGCCGTTTTCGTTGAACATCATTTCCTGCGGCTCAAGACTTGAGCGATTTATGTAATTCAAATAACCTGCCACCGCAACCATAGCCACAAGTGCGGTAATTATAATCTGATTCTTTTTGAAAACAAACATTTAGTTCCCTCCCATTTTTAAAACCTCTGTTTTGTTTGCTTCTATTCCGAAAAGCGCTGAACAGGCACTTATTAAAGAGCTTTTTACTGATGCGTTCCCTCCTCCTTCGGCAATTATAAGTACACCCTCTATCTCAGGTCGGCTCTTATTAATAATATATGGCTGACTTCCCTCTGTTAGAAGTGTTTTATATTCTTCTTTTTCAGAATTGTCCCCGTTCTCCGAAACGCTCCTTTCTCTCTGTATATCCTGTGCAAGTCTGCTTTCACCGCTGTCCTTAAGACTTATCATAACCTCTATGCGCCCCACTCCCTCAACCTTGCCAAGGGTTCTTTCAAGCTGCTCTTCAAGCTCTGCTTTGTAGCTGTAATCCCCCTCCTCCGACTTTTCGCTTTCGGCAGTAATTTCATTGCCGACCGGATTCTTTTCGGGCTTTTTCCCGTCAAACATTCCCCCTATCGCAATCAGCCCTATCCCTACCGCAAATGCCGTAAACAGATTTACAAATGTTTTTTTGTCCTTTTTCTCAAAAAGCTTTTTTAAATAATTCACCCTGAGTCCTCCTCGCCGCTTATGATTACCTCTGTTTTTCCTTCGCCAAATATGCCGTCAAGTGTTTTTTCAAGCTCTTCAGCCGACTCCCGGCTCCCTATGCCAACAACAACAATGGATTCCGGCTTCAATTTTCCGTCTGTTTCAACATCAACCTCCGGACTGTCTATATACCCCTCGGCAATTGTCTTTATTCTTTCTATGAGCATATGCGAATACTCCCTGTAAATCATATCCTCATTTTCCATAGCCGATGTGCCGTCATATATATCATCGCTTATCCGTACTCCGCTTTTCAGTATGTAGTCCTCAAGCATGGGCAGCCCCGTTTTTATAAACGCGCTTATAGGATTTAACATTATCATCATAAATATAAGTCCCAAAAACATATCCACATATGCCCTGAAGCTTCCGCCGGGCATAAAAAGCCTTACCAAAGCCGAAAAGATCATAAAATAGCCTATATTCATTATGTATACTCTTAAAATTTCCATATATTATCCCCCTGAGCCTACGGCGACAAAAATCATAACTCCGAACACAAAAATATAAGAAACGACAAAAATCACGCTTAATATAAGAAGTCCGTAGTCCCCAAGTCTGTCAAGAAGCTCCACCATTCTTTTGTCGCATAACGGCTGAAGTATACCCGAAATCAGCTTGAATGCATACGCCGTAATAAGCACTCTCAGAACAGGCAGCGCCGCATATGCCACAACGGCTGCTATAAACACCACCCCTACTCCGCTTTTTATTGAATTTAAAATACTTAGTCCCGTATCAAGACTTCCCGTTATAATGTCGCCTGCTATCGGCACCATTCCTATTACGGATTTCGTCCCCGTCATAAAAATATTGTTTCCAAGCCCCGATGTAAGCTTATTAAGTCCGGCAACAAAAGTAAATATAAATGCCGCCCCCTTTATGCCCGCCCCGACTATGCTCTTCAGAAGCTCCGACAGCTTTTCAAGCATAGGCTCTTCGGAAAGATAGTTTACTGCGCACATAACAATTGACATATTGATAAGAGGGATTATAAATAAAGAAATGCCCTTGCCTATCATAACTATGCAGACTGACATAAGCGTGTTGAAAGCAAGAGCCGAGGCCGGTCTGCCGCCTGCCGTAATAACAGTAAGCATAAGCGGCAGTCCCCCTGCCGTAATTTCCGTAATGCCCTCGCAATAATCCTCCATAAGCTTCACAACAGGCAGAAATGCCCCAAGCGCTATGCCAACCGTCAGCATATATGAAACAGCAAAGCCTATTTCTCCCGTTTCCTTGTCGTGAAAAGCCGAAATAAGGTTTTTGTAAAGCCCTCCCAGAACAGCCGCCACAAGCAATATCCTCAGCCCGTCCAATACATCGGAAACCTCTCCCTTTATCCTTCGCCCCACCATTTCTTTGAATGCATCGTAAATTCCTCCGACGTTGTTTTCCGCCGCATCTCTGACCAAGCCCCTGAAATCTGTCCTCGTTCCCGTGATTTTCTCATATGCCGAATCAATGCCGCCGAAATTCAGCTCCCCAAGGCTGTCGTCTATCTCCTGCCCGTAAGAACAGACAGTAAAGCATAAAATAAATATGACAACAAAAATTATTTTCTTCATAAGCATCTCCGCAAATTGTACACTTTTTTTGACCTATGGCATAAGCTCCCCAAGCATATCAAGAAGTCCCGTTATAACAGGAAGTGAAATTATTATAATTATTATTTTCCCTCCAAGCTCTATTTTGTGCCCTATGGAGCTTTCCCCGAAGTCCTCGCATATCTTCGCCCCGAATGAGGAAATATATCCTACGGCAACTATTTTGAGAATAAGCCTTACATATCCGCTTTCTCCAGTGAGCATGGAGTCTATCCTTTCAAGCACATCGAAAACCGTTTCAAATCGGGGCAGTATAAACATAAGTATCAGAACGGAAGTGAGTATGGATATCCCCATGGCTATCTGCGGACATTCCTTTTTCAGCGTCACACAAAGCACAGCCCCTATAAGTCCCAAAGCCGTTATCCTGTATATATCCATATTCCGCCCTCACAGATTGAAAAGAGTCTGCATACTTGTAAACAGCTCGTTTATGTATTGTATTAGCCAGAACAAAACCACAACAAGCCCCGCAAGGGTAGTCATCATAGCCTGTTCCTCCCGTCCCGCCCTTATTAGAACCTGATTCAACACCGCCACCAATATTCCCGTGGCGGCAATTCTGAAAATTATCTGTATATCCATAAGCTTCCTCCTTATAAGAGTATTACAACAAGCAGAAGCCCCGCCATAACGGAAAAGCTTCTGCCAAGCTTTCTTGTTCTGACGCTTTCCCCGCTCAGCCTGCCCACTCTTTCGTCTATGCGCTTATTTAAAGCGGCTATGTTTTTTTCCTGCTTGTCTGCATCAAAAGATACAAATATTTTGCCCAGATCACTTAAAAGGTCTGCGTCCTCCTCCGAAAGAAATGTGCGCTCCATAGTTTTCTCAAGAGCAAGCCTCCACGAATCGCAGGAATCTGCCCCCTCTTCAAGATTGCGCCCGAAAGCCCCGAATATGTCGCCCACAGGGCTGTCAAGCTTGTCTGAGGCAATACCGCAGGAGCTTTCAAGAGTCCGCAGGTTATACGACATCTCCTGAACAATAAGGTTTATTCCCAGTCTTACGCCGCAAAGCTGGTCTATGCGCAGCTCCTGCCTTATGCCGAAATACTCACCCAATATGAAACAGCTCAGAACAATCATAATTACACCCGCACATTTTATCATATATATTTTTAATAAGCCCCCTGCCCTTTTTATTTTCAAGCAAAACAACATATCTGAACAGGGCTTCAAATTCCGAATTGTTTTTTTTATCTCCGTGAAGCGTGGCAATTATTCCCACACCCATATGCGATGCCCTGTAAAGCGCCTGCCTGTCCTCATCTCCTCCAAGCTCGTCTACGGCTATTATGTCGGGGGTCAGGGCTCTTACAAGTATGCTTATGCCGTCACTTTTTTTGCAGCCCTCAATTATGTCTGTCCGTGGACCGAGATTTCTGAGACCGTTAAGCTCCCCTCTCTCATCGCAAACCCCCACAGTATAGCCCTTTATGCTAAGCTGACGTATGACGTCCCTTAAAAGAGTGGTTTTGCCGCAGCCGGGCGGAGAAACAATAAGCGTATTTTCAAAGCCCTTTTCATACAGCGTCATTATTTTTTCGCCGCAGCCCTCAACGCATCGGGGTATTCTTATATTGAGAGATGTATAATCCCTTATGGTTCTGACGCAGCCGTTTTCGACTACCGCCTTTCCGCATATCCCCACACGATATCCCCCGTCAAGAGTGATATATCCCTTTCTTATTTCTTCGTTGAATGCAAAAACGGAATACGCCGCCATAGCCCTGATAATTCGTCCTATGTCCTCCACACCGAATACAACGTCAACAGCCTCCTCACCCCACGCATATTTCAGCATAACAGGCTTGTCCGCTCTTATTCTGATTTCATTCAGCCCTGCAAGGCTGTGCCCCAGTATTTTATCTGCGGCTTCTTTCGGAAAATATTTTCTTACTGTATGTTCAGCAGTCATTGAACCTCACCTCATAATAAAAGCTATGCTCATTTTTATTTTAATATGCAGAACATAATGGGAATAAAATTATTACGCAGATAATATAATATAATAAAAACATTGGAAAAAGGTGATATAATGAACAGAAACGGCAGAGTATCCCTGAGAGAACAGGGATATCTACGGGGTAAAAAATATAGGAACAAAAAAGAAAAAAGCGGCTTTTTTATAAGATTCAACATATGTATGACCATAGTGGCGGCAGTTATACTCCTGTCAAAGGTTGACCTTGATGTAACAAACAGACTGACCTCCGGAATACGCAGCGTAATATCCTCCCAAACAGACACAGAAAGTCTGCGCAGGCGTGCGGCGGACATATATGCGGATTTTATAGGACAGGAGAAAACAAAGGATGTTTTTTCGGAAATAGACGAGGATATTGCCGAACAGATAAAGGAGCACAATGAACAGGAGGAGAGCCTAAAAAACAGATAAGCACCGTCCGCATAAATCTGACGGACGGTGCTGCAAATGACGAATGGCTTTTCCCCGTTGAAAACGGAGTTATATCATCGGTTTTCGGGGAAAGGACAAGCCCCATATCGGGAAACGGAGAGGTTCACAACGGCATAGACATAGCCGTGCCGGAGGGAACAAGCGTAAAGGCAGTTGCCAACGGAACAATTGCCTCCGTAGGAAACTCCGACAGCTACGGTTTATATATAATTGAAAATATATCCTCAGGATACAGCGTGCTGTATGCCCATCTTTCAAAGCAGAATATCACCGAGGGCGCATCTGTGGGAAAAGGAGATGAAATAGCCCTCAGTGGACACACAGGCTGGGCGACAGGTCCTCACCTCCACCTTACCGTGAAGAAAGACGGTGAAACCATCGACCCCCTGACAGTCTATACAGACATAAAATAAGTCCGCAGACCGATCATATCGTCAGCGGACGTTTTAATTCCATAATGTAATTTTCAGATATCACCGCATAAATCAAAGGGAAGCTATGGGTACACAGGTCAGTATTTCCGTGGAACTGCCAAGGGCGGTAACAACAAACTGCATTATATCCCCGTTCAGCCGGAGAGCGTTTTTTTCAAGAAAACCGTTTATTCTGTCAATATGCTCCCTGTGCATTTCTTCCGCCACACCCCCTGCGGCATATTCCTCCTTCATTTCCAATACACAATAAAGACAGCTTGTTTCGGGATATATGCGTATATAATCGCCGCCCTCATTCATAAGCCCCATAAGCCCGTATTTTTCTATATCCATCTCCTTTACGGCCCAGCCCTTGTATGCCGTAAGCTCCGATTTCATAACATCATCGTATTTATAAACCCGTATCAGCTGAATCTCAGGGACTTCATATATGAATCTTTTCAGAATACCAAGCCTTTCCCTGTCCTTATATGCCAAGTTGTCAACTCCGTAAAATATATATCTTACGGCAGGACAGTTCATAAAATAAAAGCCGCTGCCTATATCCTTCATGGTATTTATCATAGAAGCATTGTCCTTAAGCCAATGCCTCATACGCTTAAGCCTCAGAAGCTCCCTGTCAAGAATGTCAAGCTTTGAATAATATATCTGCGCTATTTCGTCGCTGTCCTTTCCTATCATCTGTCTGATTTCGGCATATGAAAAACCACACTTGATGTACATTCTCACCAAAGATATTTTCGTCAGCTCCTGTTCATCATACTGCCTGTAATTTGAATGCCCTCTCTTCGGAGTCAGAAACCCTTCCTTTTCATATTTCCGCAGCGTATTTGTAGATACGCCCAGAAGCCTTGCAATATCATTTATAAGATAACTCAATCCATCACGTCCCCATCTGATTCATTTGTCCGAAATACCTCCCCGCCCCAAAGGCGGCGGATATACCCTGCCAACCATATAATTTTAACATATTCCGCAGAATTTTCAATACCGAATTTGATTTTACTGCCCCACAGGTTCATCTGAACCGCCCACAGAAATCAATTTTTGAAAAAAGGTACAAAAAATAAGATATATGGTATCAGGAGAATATGACGGATACTTTTGCAGTGTTGTAAATGCAATAACCATAGTAATACTTGGGAGTATTTTCGGATTAAAAAATGTGTGTCAGATACACCAATGGGCAACAAACGAAAAGATAAAGAAATTTTTGAAGGAGAAGTTTCAAACAGAAAAAGTGCCTTGCTATTATTGGTTTTTGTGTTTGCTTAAAATTGTCAGAAAAAACAGCTAATATACAACAAAATCTCAATATACTCAGAAAACCCACTCTTAATATCATAAAGCAATATAAATTTAATACCAAATCAAAAAGAGCAATCTCTAAAATTATGTTGGATTGTTTACCCGATTGTGCATCTTTACTAAAGGTTACAGATGAAAATTGATTTCCGTGGAAAGAGGCTGTATTTGTATTGACATTGACACAGTGTCATACTTTACAATTATGGTATGGATAATGATGATTTAAGGTGAGGGAGGAATTTTTATGAAGGCTAAACAGATTATAAGCTTGGTGGTGGCGGCTGTTATTGGTACAACGGCGAGCTTTTCCCTTTCGGCTGAGGTTTTCGGGGGTACTTATGACGGCGAAACTGTTATATGGTCGGATAAGCCACTGGAAAGCGGCTTTTGGAAGATGGATCCTAATGTTGACAGAAAGGAAACCTACTATGACAAGGACGGGAACACTGTAACAAATCCGTACAAGTCGGAGTCGGAGGACAGTGTATTTTTAAATTCCGAATATTACGAATATCTGTGGACAAAGGGCTTGCCCATAGGCTGCGGCAGATTGGGAGCCATGATTATGGGGGCAGTTGACAAGGAGGTCATTCAGGTAAACGAGGACTCCATATGGACAGGCTCTCCTTATGTTGATGAAAACGGAAATCTTACAGGAGGTTCAAGAAAGGATGGCTGGAAGGTTTATCGGGGAGAGAATGAAGACGGAAGTCCTGCGGAAATAGGAACAAAAGAAAATACTGTTTCCTATGAATCACTGCATATTGACAATACCCCTGATTTAAGCTTTGACAGGAATGACAAGGAAAGCATAAGAGAATTTGAGGAAAAGGCAAGGGAGGCTGTTGAATTCCGAAAAAATCTTGACACCTATGTTGAGAGCAGCTTTTTGGGTGAGCCTGTTAAGCAGAAAGCATATCAGTCATTTGTGGAGGCATTTCTGGATTTCGGACAGGAGGGGGACAAGGCTGAAAATTTCAGAAAGAGCCTTGATATGAAAGAGGCTGTTGCTGAAGTGGAATATGACTGCAACAATGTACACTATATCAGAGAGAGCTTCGCAAGCTATCCTGATCAGGTGATAGCCACAAGGGTAAGCGCAGATAAGAAAAGCTGTCTTAATTTCTCGGCGGAGCTTCACACCTTCCACAATGACGATGGCTGTTCTCCTGTATGGAGAAAAATTTCCGACAACGAGATCGCTCTTACTGCAAAGGTAAAGGACGGCTCAAAGGAGGGCGAGGTAGGAAACGAAAGCAAAATAAAGTTTGAAGCAAGGCTGATTGTCCGCAGCAGTGATGGAAAAACAAGCGTCAGTCCAGATGCGAGTAAAATATATGTAAGCGGCGGCAGCGATGCGGAAATATACATAGTCGGAGCCTCAAACTATGTTGACTTCAAGACCCTTGACGACAGCAAGCCGGAAAGAGATTGCAGTGCATACAGTGCAAACGTTCTTTCAAAGACATATGACAAAATGAAAGCGGCGCATACAGCCGACTACAAGGCGCTTTTTGACAGGACTTCTCTCACCATAGGAAACAACAGCAATACTGTATTTGGGGATATTCCCACAGCAGAGAGGAACCGCATTACACTATCCGACGGCACAGATGGATACAGTCTTTTTGACTCGGACGAAAGGCTCAGATCCACATTTTCGGACGGCGACAACTCTTTGGCGGTCCTTGCTTTCAACTTCGGCAAATATCTGATGATAGAAGGCTCAAGGGAAGGCTCTCAGCCCCTTAATCTCCAAGGCATATGGAATTCCACAAACAGTCCCTCGTGGAACGGAAAATTTACAATAAACATAAATACGGAAATGAATTATTGGGCTGAAAACGTACTTGACCTTCCGGAGTGTGAAAAGCCCCTTTTGGAGGCTATAAAGGAGCTTGCCGAATCGGGATATGTTACTGCAAGAGAACAATATGGCATTACAGACAGCGATGGTATATACAACGAGGGCGATGCATGGGTAATGCACCATAATTTCGATTTATGGAAAGGTACGCAGCCCATAGACAACGCTACCGCAGGTGTGTGGCCTGTAGGCGGTGCGTGGCTTCTGGATCATGTGTGGGAATATTACAGCTTCAGCAATGACAGGGAATATTTAAAGGAATTTTATCCCATTATGAAGGGTGCATGCAGATTTTTTACTCAGTTTCTTGTTGTTGACGAAAAAACCGGCTATCTCATTACGGCGGCTTCTGTTTCTCCTGAGCATGGCGGTATTCAGCCGGGACCTGCAATGGATAGTCAGCTTATAAGGAATCTTTATGATATTACAATAAAGGCAAGGGATATTATAGGCGACGATACTGACGCAGAGCTTTTTGACAAAATGGAGGAGCAGCTTGGAAGAAAAGGCAGCGGTCCCGTTATTGCTCCCGACATTATAGATGAGGGCGGCTTTATCAGCGAATGGACGAGGGGCGATGTTTCCTACGATTTACAGAAAACAAAGTCTGACGATGTGCCCTCATGGACAGTCAATGAATATGAAAGAAACTCTGACGGCAGCTTTGCGGCAGACGAAAAAGGAAACAGAATTATAAAGGCGCAGTATGATATGAAGTACCATGGCGCAGTAAACAACGACAGCCACAAGCATTGTTCCCATCTCTGGGAGCTTTATCCCGGCAGAGCAGTCAGCGCCTTTGACAGCGATACGACACTTTTCAACGCATATAAGAAAACTGCTGCTGCAAAGGAAACGGCAGGTCAGGGGTGGGGTCTTGCGTGGAGAACAAATCTGAGGGCAAGATGTCTTGACGGAGAGGGAGCCTACAACATGGTAGAACAGCTTCTGACAACAAGAATGTCGCCGGATATGTTCGATCAGCACCCCAACTTCCAGATAGACGGAAACTACGGTCTTACCGCAGGAATTGCCGAAATGCTTCTGCAAAGTCACGACGGCGGCATAACCCTCATTCCCGCTCTGCCCGCAAAGTGGTCAAAGGGTGAATATAAGGGCTTCAAGGCAAGAGGCGGTTTTTCCGTATCGGTGAGCTGGGAAAACTCAATGGTCAGAACTGCTTCAATAACCTCAGAAAACGGCGGCGCACTCACCCTCAGAGCAAAGAATCTTTCATCTATGAGAATAACCGACTCAAGGGGAAATGTCATAACTGCCCAAAACCTCGGCACAACAGAGGGCTTTGACATTCTCACCTTCAACACGACCAAGGGCGAAACCTACACAATAAGTCATAAATAAATAACGGTCACTGCGGTATGCAGACTATAAACCTCCGGGCAGATGTTTTGTCAGTTCGGAGGTTTATATATTGTCTGAAATAGTGTTGTCGGTGAATTGATGTTACATCTTAAAGCCGATAAAATACACAAGACCGCAGCTTTTTATATGGTTCCAACACCTTTTTGTGAGGTGCAGGCAGGTATATATTTGTGAGGCAGCAGACTTAAATAAGGCGCAGTATGGCGGAGCAGGAGTACAGAGAACTTTATGACATATATTGTCATTTTTTCAAGGCGGATGGGTAAATGTCAAAAAAAATCTATTTTTTATGATAATTTAAGGAAAAAAACACTTGCAAAAAAACTTGAAAGAATATATAATTTTATTGTAAGGATAAATAGTATGAAGCGGTTTTATGATTTAATGTTTACGGTATTTTTACGAAGGGGGTGAGTTATATGCTTGATTTCAGAGTGAACACCTTTCTTACGGTCTGTGACAGCAGAAATTATACCAAAGCAGCGGAAAAGCTTGGACTTACTCAGCCGGCGGTTACTCAGCACATAAAATATATTGAAGAAAAGTACAAGGTGAGGCTTTTTGTCAAGGAAGGCAAAAATATGCGCCTTACAAAGTCGGGTGAACTGCTTAGGGATATGCTTATGACATTAAGCGCTGATTGCAGCAAGATAGATGAAAGGATCAAGAAAATAGCCGACGAACCCAAGTCAATCAATATGGGAGCCACAAAATCCATAGGCGATTATGTTATGCCCCGTATCATCAAAAAATATTTGGACAGAAATCCATATGCCAGAATATCCATGCAGGTTGAAAATACCTCTCATTTGCTTAATTTGCTGAAAAAGGGCAAATTGGAATTTGCTATAGTTGAGGGTCAGTTTGATAAAAATATGTATTGGTATAAGGGCTTTTATAAGGAAAAGTTTGTGTGTCTTTGTTCTCCCGATTCCAAACTCGGAGACAAAACCGTTTCTTTCGAGGATCTTTTCGGTGAAAGGCTTATTGTTCGGGAAAAGGGCTCCGGCTCAAGGAGTATATTGGAAAATTGTCTTGAACAGATAGGGTTTTCATTCAGAAATTTTCATTCGGTTATAGAGCTGGGAAGTATAGATATTATAAAAAGGCTTGTTGAGGATAATTTTGGGATTGCTTTTATGTATGAGGTAGCTGCAAGGGAGGAGCTTGAAAAAGGTACGTTAAAGCAGGTAAATGTAAAAGGATATGGATTATCTCACGAATTCAATTTTGTATGTCTTAAGGACACCATGTTTCTGAATGAATTTAAGGATTTCTTTGATTTTGCTATGGAAAACAAGGGTTAAATAGTATATAGCTTTTTCGGCGGTTCCGTTTTTGCGATATTACGGGGCCGCCTTATTATATTCTTTTAATAAAAACATGGCAATAGGGAAATCTTTGTGTTATAATAGTATATGTGCCCCGCCGCCAAGCCCGCACAAAACCGTCAAAGACGGTTTTGTGCGGGCTTGGCGGCGGGGCCGAGGGGGCGGAGCGAGGACATACTTCAGTGGGAAGAGCGGTCTGCGGCCGCTCTTCCGACTGAAGTATGTCCTCGCTCCGCCCCCTCGGCAGCCGCAGTCGGGTCGGCTGAAATTATATATAAAACAAGGAGGAAAAAAATGTTTATAGCGGATTATCACTTGCATACAAATGCGTCATCTGACAGTGAGGCTCCTGCCGAGGCGATGATTGAAAGAGCGATTTCCTTGGGACTGACGGAAATTGCGCTTACGGATCATGTGGATTTTGACGACAGATATACCTATACAGATTATGATGAATATATTCCTGCTTTTATCAGGCTGCAAGAGAAATACAAAAGCAAAATACGGCTTGTGTTGGGTGTTGAAATAGGGCTTGAAAATATGCTTAAGGAAAAGGTAAATGATTTTGCTGTTTCATATCCCTTTGACTTTATAATAGGGTCTTCCCACAGTGTAAAGAAATATGACTTATATTTTGACAGAGAAAAATTCTTCGGTCTTTTCCAAAACAAAAAAGATGCGTATACTACATATTTTGACGAGCTTATAAAAAACATAAACGAATGCAGAACCTTCAACATATACGGGCATATGGATTTTGTAAACCGTTATGGCACATATGAGGACAATTCCCTTTGCTATGGTGAGTTCAGCGATCTTGTTGATAAGGCGATGAGGCTTCTTATAGAAAAGGGCAAAGGGATCGAAATAAATACATCGGGATTCAGGTATGGACTTGGTCAGACACACCCGTCCTTTGATTTTGTAAAGCGGTATAAGGAGCTTAACGGTGAATTGATAACCGTAGGCTCAGACGCACACAGACCGGAGGACATTGCCGCAGATTTTACAGCTGCTTATGATATGCTGAGAGAGGCAGGGTTTAAATATATAACGCTTTTCCGCTATCAGAAGCCTGTATTTGCAAGAATACCTTAAACAAGGAGAAGAATATGAATTTTTCACCATCACAGCTAAAAGCAATCAACACAAAAAATAAAAATATACTTGTTTCTGCGGCGGCCGGCAGCGGCAAAACGGCCGTTCTTGTACAGAGAGTGGTAGAAACAGTCAGGAACCCCGAAAACAGCATCGACAGGCTTCTTGTGGTTACATTTACAAGGGCGGCGGCTGCCGAAATGCTTATCAGAATAGAAAAGGCAATCAAGGAAATCCTTGCGCTTCCCCAGACCCGTCACAAGGAGCATCTGAGGAAACAGCTGCGTCTGCTGGGGCGGGCTGAAATAACCACAATAGATTCATTCTGTTCACGGCTGCTGAAGAAGTATTTTTATAAAACGGATATGGATCCCAATTTTATGCTCGGAGAGGAAATTCGCCTTAGCTCTCTGAAGCAGGAGGCCATGGACAAAATCATACAGAATGCTTTTGCGGAATATGAAAAAGGGAACGAGCTGTACAAGCCTCTGTACGACCTTTGCGATATGCTTTCTTCGGGCAGTACCCAAGAGCTTAAGCTTGAGGGAGAGATAATCCAAATTCAGAAGGCGCTGTATGCTCTGCCTTATCCTCGCAGATGTCTTGATGCAACATGGAAGGCTCTGAATACGGCTTCATACGATGAATATGCGGATTCGGACTTCTGCCGAATTATAAGAAAGGGACTGGGGCTTGAAACGGCGTTTAACCTTATTTCAAAGGCAGATGAGATTCTGAAGGAACATTTTAAAAATAATTTTCTGGAGGAAGAAAAAAAATTCATAGGGAATTTATGCAATGAAGAGGACAACGAGGCTTTTATAAAGGCTCTTTCCGATTATGTATTTCCCCGATGGTCCAATTCAAAAAAAGCAGATCCGGAACAAAACGACAGGGCTAAGGGTCTGAGGGACGGGGCAAAGGCAATTATTCAGAATGCAAGGGCAGATGCAAAGGTTCTTGGCAGGAGCGGCTATGAAAAATATGCCGCCAATCTGCCGCTTCTCAGGCTGCTTTATACCCTTGTGGAAAGCTTTATTGATGAGTACGAGGGGATAAAGCGCAAAAAAAATATGTATGAATTTTCGGACGTGGAAAGAGCCTGTCTGAATATGCTTTCGGACGACAGCGGAAATCCCACGGAACTGGCGCTTGAGTTAAGGGAGCGTTATGATGAAATAATTACAGACGAATATCAGGACACAAGCCCGCTTCAGGAGGCAATATTGAATGCTGTTTCCGGCAGGAACAACCGATTTATGGTTGGGGATATAAAGCAAAGCATATATGCGTTCAGAAATGCCGATCCTTCGATTTTCATAGACAAATACAATTCCTATGAAGGCTCAGATGAAGAATCTGACAATATGCTTATAAGGCTTGCGGAAAATTACAGGAGCAGAAAGCATATTCTTGACTTTGTAAATCTTGTTTTTTCAAAGATTATGACAAAGGATCTCGGCGGCGTTATGTATGAACCGCTGAATTTTCCCAAGGGTTCGGAAAATACAGGGGAAGGCTGCAAAACCGAAATTCTCATTGTCAACAGGACAACTGTTCCGGAGCCGCCTGTCGGGACTGAGGATTCCGACATTCTCAGAAATCTTGCGGAAAATGATGCAGCAATAGAGGCTGTTGTTATTGCCAAAAGAATAAAGGAGATAATGGCGGAGGATAAGAGCATACGATTTGGCGATATTGTTATACTGGCAAACAAGCTTAAGAATATTGCGGAGGCTCTTATAGATACCCTTGCCCTATGCGGCATACCTGCTGTGACCGACAAGCCTGCCGAAAGCACCAATTTTATAGAGAACAAAACCATTATCAGCCTGCTTAAGACGATTGACAATCCGCTGTCGGACATTGACCTTGTGACGGTTCTGCACAGTCCCATATACAGGCTCAGCGCAAACGAGCTGGCACAGGTCGGGCTTTCACGTCCATTTGCAGATGTCCCCTTTTATGAGGTTATAAAGCAGTACGTAGAAAACAACAATGACGATATAAGCGACAAGCTGTCCGGTTTTATTGATGACATTACATATTTCGGCAATAAATTCAAAACAGAGCCTGTCAGTGCTGTTTTGTCCGAGATATATTATAAAACGGATTATTACAATTATCTTAGTCTGCTCACGGACAGCGGCAAAAGAAGGGCAAATCTGGACAAGCTTGTGGAACATGCGGCAAGCTATGACAAAAATCCGAACGGCGGTCTGTATGGCTTTCTCAGGTATATACGGGAGCTTACGGGTGTGGGCGAGATGAAGCAGGCGCAGATACTTAATCCTGAGAACAATGTTGTACATATAATGACTATACATTCAAGCAAGGGACTTCAGTTTCCTATTGTATTTTTATGTAATGTGCAGAAGGATTTTAAGAAGGCGGGAGGCTATGGCAAAATATTATTTGACAACAAGCTTGGCATCTGCTCCTACGGATATACGCCTGAAACTCAGTCTTATTTCAGAACTGCACCTTACATGGCGGCAAAGCTTAATAAAGACAGGGAGAAAATTGACGAAACAATGCGTCTTTATTATGTCGCTATGACGCGGGCTGAAAAGAAGCTTATAATAACAGGCTCGGAGAAACTCAGAACCACAAAGAATATACAGGACTATGACGCTCAGAGGGAAAGTATATACTGCAAGTATTATGAATATGGAGAGGAGATTGTTGATGTAATACCGGCAGAAAAAATTTACGGATCGTCTGATTTTCTGAAGGTGTTGATGACTGCCATAGGGTCATGTCAGGGGTCTGAGCTTTTTGAACTCAGTATTATAAATTGGTTTGAGCTTGGGGGAGTAATTGAGAATACAAGCCCCTTGGTATTTGAAAGGAGCGCGAAGGGTCAGCCTGTTAAAAAAGTGGATTATCCATATAATAATGCCGTATATCTGCCTACGAACCTTTCGGTTACGGAAATAAAGAAGCAGATGAATGAGGAGATGTATTTTGAGGAGTTTGTTCCGTCGGAATTCATTTTCAGAAAGCCGTCGTTTGTGAGGAAAGCAAAAAAATCCCTTACGCCTGCGGAAATAGGAACAGCCTATCATGCTTTGCTTGCTGCTCTTGATTATAAGAGCCTTCCCGATGATATTGCGGAATTTAAGGAGAATATTGTCGGAAGGGGAATTCTGACAGCCGAGGAGGCTGACGCAATAGATGACAACAGGATAAAGGCATATATAGATTCTCCGATAGCCGCTGAAATTTCGGGGGCGACAGGCGTGTATAAGGAGCATTCCTTTACTATGGGGCTGAAAGCGTCTGAGATATATCCGGCTCTGAAGGGGGACAGCACTGCGGAAAACGAGATAATACTTACTCATGGTATTATTGACCTGTATTATGAGAGGGAGGACGGATTTGTTATTGTGGATTTCAAAACCGACAGATCTACCGATTATGATATGCTCAGAAAAGCGTATGCGCCACAGCTGAATATATATAAGACAGCTCTGGAAACGGCTCTGGGCAGGAAAGTCGTAAGGCTTTGTCTTTATTGTCTGAACGAAGGACACATTATTGATTTATAGCATTCTGTTCACCGGAGGCAGCAGCCATTCAAATCGCAAGCGATTTGAATGGCTGCTGCCTCCGGTGGTCGATGGGGTGCGGCGAGAGTATGAAAAGGGACAGAGCGAGGGCGGTTTTAACCGCCCTCGCTCTGTCCCTTTTCATACTCTCGCCGCACCCCATCGGGCAACCTTCAGTTGGTGGCATACCCGATAGAATATCACTGCATTTTTTTGTCAAGTTTTTCAGCTATAGCTTCAAGAAATTCTTTGCTGTTTACCTTTCTTTTGTTTTCAAGCTTTGACAGGAGGTAAAGGTCGCCTGTCATAATGCCGCTTTCGATTGTTTCTATCGTAGCGCTTTCCAATGCATCTGCATATTTTATAAGCTCCGGCAGGGAGTCAAGCTCTCCTCTTTTTCTGAAAGCGCCGCTCCACGCAAATATTGTTGCAACTGAATTTGTGGAGGTTTCTTCTCCGTTGAGATATTTGTAATAATGTCTTTGCACAGTGCCATGAGCCGCCTCGTATTCGTATTTTCCATCGGGGGAAACGAGTACGGACGTCATCATTGCAAGAGAGCCGAAAGCGGTTGATACCATATCGGACATAACATCGCCGTCATAATTCTTGCACGCCCATATATAGCCGCCGTTTGAGCGTATTACCCTTGCCACTGCGTCATCGATAAGCGTATAGAAATATTCAATGCCTGCCTTATCGAATCTTTCCTTATATTCCTTTTCAAATATTTCGCTGAATATGTCCTTGAAGCGATGGTCGTATTTTTTGGAGATGGTGTCCTTGGTGGCAAACCAAAGATCCTGCTTCATATCAAGGGCATAGTTGAAACAGCTTCTTGCAAAGCCTTCTATGCTTGCGTCAATATTGTGAAGCCCTTGTATAATGCCGCTGCCTTTGAAATCCATAATTGTTTCTCTTGTTTCTTTTCCGTTTTTGTCGGTATATACAAGCTCGGCTTTTCCTCCTCCTTCAACCTGCATTTCCACATTTTTATAAACATCGCCGTAGGCGTGTCTTGCTATTGTAATAGGAGATGTCCATGTGGGTATGTAGGGCGTTATGCCTTTTACAAGAATCGGTGTTCTGAAAACAGTGCCGTCAAGTATGGCTCTGATGGTTCCGTTGGGGGATTTCCACATTTCCTTGAGGTTGTACTCAGTCATTCTTGCGGCGTTGGGCGTTATTGTGGCACACTTTACGGCAACCCCGTATTTCTTTGCGGCTTCGGCGCTTTCAACAGTTACATTGTCATCGGTTTCATTTCTATGTTCAAGTCCAAGATCATAATATTCTGTCTTTAAGTCCACATAAGGCTTTATGAGTATGTCTTTGATCCATTTCCAAAGGATCCTTGTCATTTCATCTCCGTCCATTTCAACAATAGGTGTTGTCATTTTAATCTTTTCCATTGTATTATCCTCCTAAAAAAATAAGGCTCCCATTGCGGACGCCTTCGTAAGCCAACACAATAATTATATAGTCTTTGTATACTTCTGTCAAGACCTTTCGGGCGGTTTACCACGGAAACAGCATTTACTTTTGAGGGACAACAGCCGTTGGATCAAAAAGAATGTCAAGGAAAAGAGTAGGCTCAAGGGCAGCCCTGAACATCAATCTTCTTTTACTTATTCATTTGTACTGAGCCTGCAAAACAAGTTTAAGTGCACATTTACGTATAATATTCAGATTAAACGACGAATTATCTTTTCTTGCCCTTGAAGCATCCTCACGGAAAATTACAGCAAGACACCAATGTATTTGATTTTCAATAGACCGGTGTTTTCTCACAGAATCGGCAAATTCATCAGGATTTGTTAGCGAGGTTATAAAATATCTCGTAAATTTATGTATTTCACCGTTTTCTGTAATTGTTGACTTTGCAAAGCCAAGTCCATTAAGGCCTTCCCATTCGTCCTTTTGCTCAAGCCATGATAAATCTTTCAGCAAAAAATATTCCCTTTTTTCGATTCTTCCATGACCTTTATCAAGTTTTGTTTTTGAGGGAATATTATGAGAAAAGTCATTGAAATAGTCTGCTGTATCCTTATATAATACAGGTTGATTATGTTTCAGACCGATTGTATAATCTGCTTTTTCTCAATAATTTTTCCGACTATTTTCTTCTGACAGATCATAGCATCTTCCGTAACTATATCTCCTTTTACGTCAATTAAATCAAGCAATTCAGGCACAGCGGTTATCTCGTTTGTCTTTTCTTCTACAGTGATTTCTCCTAAAGTAAGCTGATTTTCAGCTACAA
>CANQXR010000040.1 GCA_947627855.1 uncultured Clostridia bacterium | reverse complement strand
CTACAAGAAATAGAAGACTGGGTAAATAACTATCCAAGACGAATATTAAACTACAAAACAGCAAACGAAGCATATGAAGCATAGGGGACGCCACCCTTTACCTCGGCAAAAATAAATGAAGATAAAAATCACCGATGGCGAGAAACTCAGGAACACAACGGTCATTAGATTTTAATTAAAATGCGACAATTAAAGTTGCAATTTTCATTTTTTTGTCGTGAATTCAAAAAAATATTGACACCTGAGGGTGTAGGGGATATAATTGATTTGACCGAACGTTCAATAAAATTTTGGGGGTGGTGTTATATGAAGGATAATTCTAAGCGGGCTGTCATACTTGAGGCCGCCAAATATTGCTTTAAGGAAAAGGGCTTTTACGGCTCGGGCATAGATGAAATAGCCAAAAAAGCCGGTATAACCAAATCCCTTTTATACTATTATTTTAAAAGCAAGGACGATATTTTTATAGCCCTTCTGGAGGAAAGCCTTGAAAGACTTCTGAAAAACATTTCCGAAAGCCCATCGGAAAGCATTGAAGAGAGATTTGAAAATCTTCTCGAAAATATTAAAAAGGAAAGTGATGTGCTGACCATAGGGCTTGTGGATATGCTTATGGAGGACGCAAAAACAAATATGATAATAGAGCTTTCCAAGCTCGAATTTTCTGAAAGTGATGTCAGGCGGCGTGTTACGGAAAAAAACCGATTTCTGTATGTTATGTTTATAATAAGGGCGGTCACTTTTTTCTCCCTTGGGGACAAAATATGCGACTGCTTCGGAATTCCCGTAAAAAAAGCCGAAATTATAAATAAAGAAGAACTTTTTTACCTTTACAAAAAAATAAATGAGGGGGTCATAATATGAAAAAAAGATTTGTTGCAGGAATTTTAATGCTGGTTTTTATGACGGGCTGTTCAGGCTCCGGGGAGGATAAGGCTCCCGCAAGAGTTGCCGCCGTAAGGGTGGAGGCAGACGGCTATACCCAAAGTCTGAGCTACACAGGTTATGCACAGGCTGACGAAACCAAAAACTTTTCATTTCCTCTTTCGGGAAAAATTGCGGAGGTATATGTTGAGAAGGGGGACAAGGTGACGGAGGGTCAGCTCCTTGCGAAGCTTGACGTTGAAGCCATTCAGCTTGCCATAAACAATGCAAACGAAAATATAAGAATGGCGCAGAACAACATAACACAGCTTAACAACAACATATCCGCTCAGCAGCTTACCCTTGAGAAATCACGGATAGCCATTGATGCCGAAAAAATAAACCTCAAGAAGATTGAGGACTCATACAACTCGGAAATCGATTCCATTCAGCTCAGCTATGACGACATAAAGTCCGACTTTGACAGGGCACAGGAGCTGTATGACAGCAATTACATAAGCCAGACAGACTATGAGGACGCAAAGTATGCCTTTGACAGCGTTGAGGAAAAGCTTAAAACAGCGCGGGAAAATATGGAAAACGATGTTAATCTTGAAAACAAAAAAATAGAAACTATGGAAAACGACTATAAGCTTCAGGAAACCGCCGTTGAAAACTCAAAGGCTCAGCTTGACGGGGCGGAAATTTCTCTCAGTCAGGCAAAAATAGCCCTTGAGCAGAGCAATAAAAATATGAACGATGCAAGCCTTTGCTCTACTGTTGACGGATATGTTACGGAGGTCGTTATGAAGGCAGGGGAGGTTACCTCCGCAGGCACTCCGGTCGTATGTGTCAAATCCGGCGAGCAGGTTATAGACATAGGCGTGGGAAGCGGCGATTATGACAAAATATCGGCAGGGGACAAGGCACATATTATATACAATGACAAAACCTATGACGGCTCTGTTACGAATATAGCTTTATATCCCGATGATAAAACAAGGACATATCAGGTTGAAATCACGCCTGTGGACTGCGATATTGCTATGGGGACCCTTGTCAATGTGGAGATTCCCATAGGCGAGGCAAAGGGCTGTTTCATACCTATAAGCTCTGTTTTCAATTCGGAGGACGTGGACTATATATACGCTCTTGAGGAGGACGGCTATGGTCATTACAGAACGGTAAGGACAGAGGTCAGGCTTGGAGAGGTAAACGGCGACAGAATTCTGGCGGAAAACCTTACGGAAGGACTTCTCATAATTTCGGAGGGCGTATCGGACGTAAGCGACAATCAGCA
Organism: uncultured Clostridia bacterium; assembly: GCA_947627855.1. Classification (GTDB taxonomy): domain Bacteria; phylum Bacillota; class Clostridia; order Lachnospirales; family CAG-274; genus JAJQCI01. Next base: position 18,018 of record CANQXR010000040.1, on the reverse strand, counting down.
GGTGGACATAAACGAGGTGTAAGCTATGAACAATAAAAATCCTATTTATCTTGCGGTTTTGAAAAGACGCATAACCGTCTTTGTTGTTATTCTTATATTCCTTACAGGCGGACTTTGCTATCATATACTTCCTAAACAGCAATATCCCGTTGTAACTCTGCCTATGGTTATAATAAGCGCTGCCTATCCCGGTGCAAGCGCCGAGGATATGGAGGAGCTTGTGACTTCGCCCCTTGAGGACGTGTGTATGGCGGCTGACGGCTTTGACTTTGTTACTTCTGAATCCTTCAACAGTCTTAGCGTAATAAGAATGGTTTTCGACCAGAATCTCAGTCAGGAGGAGCTTAAGAAGTGTCAGGACGATTTGAGAAGGGACATTGAAGATACGGCTCTGCCGGAGGGAGTTACGAATATTACATACAATGACGATGCCTTTGACACGGCGGGGCTTATTCTTGCCTTTACAGGAGACGGAATTTCCGAAAAGGAGCTTAAACAGCGTGCCGAAAGCCTGAAGGATAAGCTTATGGGCATGGACGGCGTAAGCACTGTTGAAATAGAGGGGGACAGACAACAGCAGATAAAGGTTACGGCGAAGCACGACAGAATAAATTATCTCGGCTTATCCCTTACGAATCTTGCCTCCCTTATTTCGGCGCAGAACAGTCATATACCCGTAGGTACTCTCGAATTTGACGAGGACGAAATAAACATAAACACCTCCGGCAAGCTTGACGACCTTGAGGAAATAAAGAATATAACCGTTGCGGTGGACGGCGAAACAGGCGCAGTCGTGAAGCTTGGCGATGTGGCCGATGTGGAATTCGGCTATGACAGCGACGACAAATATTACACTTACAACGGCAAAAACGCAGTAATATTAAGCCTTTATTTTTCCGAAGGGGAAAATGTGCTTTCGGTGGGCAAAAAAGTGATGAAAGTCACAGATGAATATAAAAATTCCATCTCTGACAGCATAAATATAGATAAGGTGGTTTATCTCCCCGACGACGTAAGCTCCTCTATAAATGACTTCGTTCTGAATCTTATAGAGAGCGTCATAATAGTTCTTTTTGTTATTATGGTGGGAATGAGCATAAGAAACGGCACAATAGTTTCCATAGTAATACCCCTCGTTATATTTGCTTCATTTATATGTATGAAGCTTTTCGGTGTGGAAATAAACTTCGTTTCCCTTGCTTCACTTATTGTGGCGCTCGGTATGCTTGTGGACAACGCAATTGTTGTAAGCGATGCCATACAGGTGAGAATAGACAGGGGAGAAGCCAGAATGTCGGCGTGTATAGAGGGCACAAAGGAGGTTGCGCTGCCTGTGTTTGCTTCTACGCTTACTACGGTTATTATTTTCAGCGTGTTCTTCCTGCTGCCGGGGGCTATGTATAAGCTTGCGGTGGGTCTGCCTGTAATAGTTATTTCATCACTGAGCTGTTCTTTCCTTGCGGCGCTTTTCGTAACGCCTACTATGTGCTTTTTCCTTATGAGGGAATCCAAGGAAAGAAAGGCAAAGGAAAGCAGGATAAGGAAGTTTTTCCAGAATGCCCTTATACTTGCTATGAGGCATAAGGTCTTTACACTTATAATATGCGTTGTGTCCGTTGCCGCTTCCGCCGTTCTGCTTTTCAGTCTTGATATGGAGCTTATACCCAATGCGGACAAGGAAATAATTGACATAAATGTATCTACCTACAACTATTACGATTTAAGAAAAACCGCAAACATAATGACCCAAATAGAAGATATATTAAAGGACGAGCCGGAGGGCGTCAGCCGTCTTGCGGCAATAGGCGGACACGTTCCCAAATATGACTTCGGCACACAGCCGTCCACAGGCGCTGTAAACAGCGGAAGTATTATCTATAATGTGGATATAAAAAAGGGCGGACGCTTTAAAAAGAAATCGGAATATCGTCAATATCTGCAAAATCTCATAAACGAAAAAATAACCGGCGCAAAGATAACGGTCACCGAGCTTTCCATAGTTCCCTCAAAGACAGACCCCGTAAGCGTTACATTTTACGGCGACAGCACAAAAAGGCTGAATGAAGTGGGAGAAGAGGCGGAAAAAATACTCCGTGGCATTGACGGAACCGAAAACGTACATCTTGACAGAAAATATAATACATACAACTATTATATAGATATGGACAATGACGAGCTTAACACCTGCGGACTTACAAAGGCTGAGGTTCAGTATGAGCTTAATTATGCCATTATGGGCGGAGAAGCCACTGTATACCGCAAAAACGGACAGGAATATCCCATTGTTGTAAAAAGCGATATATCCGATACTGCGGGACTTGAGGACTATGCCTTTATTTCGTCTGTTACAGGGGGCAAATATAAGCTGAGCCAGTTTGCCGATGTGGGCGTAACGGACGACAGCAACATAATAACCAGATATAACGGAAGAAAAAGCATTATTCTTTCAAGCAATGTGAACCATGGAAAAAGTGCCGTTGAAATAGCAAATTCCCTGAAGAAGGGGCTTAAGAATGTGGACCTTTCCGGTGTTGAGGTAAGATTTTTGGGGGACGTAGACACCTTCAATACCGCAATGTCGGCAGTGCTTTCGGGAGCCGTGCTCGGTCTTTTTGCCATTATATTTGTGCTTTACATACAGTTCTATTCTCTCAAAAGAGCGCTTATAATTCTGGCGAGCATACCGTTTTCAATAATAGGTGCTTCTTTGGGGCTCTGGATAACGGGACAGAATCTCTCATTCTTCGCAATAATAGGTATCATAAGCCTTTTGGGCGTTGTGGTAAATAATGCCATAGTCCTCATAGACTACATAGATATAGAGCTAAAGAAGGGTTCGGAAATTCAGACGGCGTGTACGGACGCAGTTGAAAAGCGTTTCCGTCCCATACTTCTCAGCACGACAACAACGGTTCTGGGACTTATACCCCTTGCCCTTACGGGAAACGTGATTTTCAGAGGTCTGTCAATAGCATTTATGTCGGGACTTACAACATCTCTTCTGTTTACGCTTGTAATTATACCCACAATATGCTCCGTTCTTCTGAAAAATGAGCATAAATAAATGAAAAATACACCAATGGGCGAAAAATGGTTTTGCACACTTGTATTTTTCATTCCGGTTTGATATAATTAAGGAAATACTGAAAGGTTGAAAACCTTTAAAACAGTATTCGGTAAAATGGCAGGTGATAGCTATGTCGGGATTGTTTATAAGCTTTGAGGGAAACGACGGAGCAGGAAAGTCTACACAGGTGGAAAAACTGGCTTTGCATATGAGGAAAAAAGGCTTTAACGTATGCACCCTCAGAGATCCCGGAGGAACGGAAATTTCCGAAAAAATAAGAAGAATTATACTTGATAATGCAAATTATAAAATGAACCATATGACAGAGGCTCTTCTCTATGCCTCGTCAAGATGTCAGCTTGTGCATGAGAAGATAATGCCTGCGCTCAGAGCCGGGCAGGTCGTAATATGTGACCGCTTTGTGGATTCCTCCCTTGTCTATCAGGGCATAGCAAGAGGACTTGGCATTGAAACTATAAAGCAGATAAACAGCTTTGCCACAGGCGGACTGGAGCCGGACATAACCTTTTTTCTTCACCTTGACCCGGCCGCGGGAATGAAGCGAAAGAGAGTTCAGGGAGAGCTTGACAGAATGGAAAACGAAAAGAATTCTTTCCATAACAAGGTAAATCAGGGCTTTGAAGAAATAATGGAACTTTACCCCATGAGAATAGTCAGACTGGAGGCAAATGAGCCTGTCGGAAGAATTGCCGCACAAATTGCCTATTGCATCGACACTTATATAAATGAAAGGGGACTGTGACAATGTACAGTCTTGACGATTTTCTTGGGAATGCCCGTATTATAAAGGGGCTGAAAAATATGATATCCTCCGGCAGAATAAATCACGCCCTTATACTTGACGCTCCCGAAGGCTTCGGAAAGCTTACACTCGCAAAAACAATTGCCAAAACATTGCAGTGCGCCGAGGGGAGAGAGGTTCCATGCGGTCACTGTTTTTCATGCAGAAGTGCCGACAGTGACGAAAATCCCGATATTGTGTTTGTTTCGGGGAGCAAAGCCACCTTGGGCGTTGAAACCGTAAGGGAGGAAATAATCGAGAAATCCGCTCTGAAGCCCTATTCGTCAAGGTATAAAATATTTATAATAAGGGATTCTCAGAAAATGACCGAGCAGGCGCAGAATGCACTTCTGAAAACCATTGAAGAGCCGCCCTCCTATGGAGTATATATATTTCTTACAACGAACTACAACACATTTCTGGATACTATACTTTCAAGATGTACGCTTTTAAAGCTTATGGGACTTCCGGAGGAGGTTATAGTAGGAGAGCTTTTAAAAAGAGGGCTGTGTACGGAGGATAACGCCCGTGCCATATCCGCCTGCTGCGGAGGAAGTCTGGGCAGGGCTGTAAGGCTTTCCGGCGATGAGGACTTTTCACGGCTGAGAGAACAGGCGGCGCATATTCCCCAAAGAATAGAGGACGCCGATTTTATGGGTCTTTATGACATTATGGAGGACATACTGAAGGTCGATGACAGACTGACGGAGCTTCTGGAGCTTCTATATATGTTCTACCGGGACATACTTGTATATGCCGCCGGAGGAGAGGAGCATATAATTCAGAAGGATTATGAAAAGGATATAAAGACGATATGCGGCAGGGTAAATATGAAAAGACTTTTCAGAGGAGCGAATGCCGTTTTTGAAGCAGGCAGGTCTGTCAGAATGAATGTGAATAAGCAGATGAGCATAGAAAATATGCTTTTCAGGATAAAGGAGAGGTAAGGAATGGTTACTATTGTAGGGGTAAGATTTAAAAAAGTCGGAAAAATATATTATTTCGGACCAAAAGGAGAACAGCTTAATGTTGACGACGGCGTAATTGTGGAAACAATAAGGGGAATAGAATACGGAAAGGTCGTTATTCCCAACAGAATGATAGACGAGTCGGAGCTTACACAGCCTGTGAAGGACATAATAAGAGTTGCCACAAAAAGTGATTATGAAGTATATATGGCAAATAAGGAAAGGGAAAAGGAAGCCTTTCAGATCTGTCTTGAAAAAATAGCTAAAAACGGACTTGATATGAAGCTTATAAATGTGGAATTCACATTTGACATAAGTAAAATAATATTTTATTTCACAGCGGACGGAAGAGTCGATTTCAGAGATCTTGTAAAGGATCTGGCGGCGGTTTTCCACACGAGAATAGAGCTAAGACAGATAGGCGTAAGGGACGAGGCAAAATTTCTTTCGGGTATAGGCAGCTGTGGCAGAAAGCTTTGCTGTTCTTCATTTCTCGGAGAATTTCAGACGGTTTCCATCAAAATGGCGAAGGATCAGAACCTGTCGCTCAATCCCTCAAAAATATCCGGCAACTGCGGCAGCCTTATGTGTTGTCTTAAATATGAGGACGACACATATAAGGAGCTGAATAAGGGTATGCCCAAGGAAGGGGACATTATATCCACACCACAGGGCATAGGAGAGGTTCTGTCTGTAAACGTGCTGAGAAGCACTATAAAAGCCGCCGTAAGGGAAAACCCCGGCGACAATGCCTCAGTGGGATTTTTCTCGCCGCAGGAAATAGAAATTTTAAGAAAGAAAAGATATTGATGGTCAGGCTTAACGAATACGAGCGGATCGATGATCTGCAAAGAAACGGTTTCAGAATAATACAGGACGAAAGATTGTTCCGCTTCGGCACGGACGCTGTGCTGATTTCCCATTTTGCGTCTGTGAAAAAGGGTGACAGCATAGTTGATCTTGGAACGGGCAACGGCGTTATAGCATTGCTTCTCTGCTCTATGTATGAAGATATAAATGTTGTGGGGCTGGAGCTTCAGCAGGCAAGCTATGAGCTTTGCAGACGGAATATAGAGCTTAACGGAATTGCAGAGCGTATGAGCGTAATAAAAGGGGATATAAACGATGTTTCCCATATGTTCGCCCCCGGAGAAACAGATGTGGTCATTACAAATCCGCCTTATATGAAAAAGGGCGGCAGCCTTATAAACGAGGGCAGCGAAAAGGCGCTGTCAAGGCACGAGATAAGGGTCGACCTTGAGGGCGTTGTAAAGGCGGCGGCTTATCTTCTGAGGTTCGGCGGCAGGTTTTATATGGTTCATAAGCCCGAAAGACTTGCGGAGATATTCGGAGTGATGAGAAGTCTTGGAATAGAGCCGAAGAAAATAAGATTTGTTCAGGCAAGCCCCCGAAAGCCGGCTTCCATGGTGTTGATAGAGGGCAGCAGGGGAGGAAAAAGCGGACTAAGGGTTATGCCTGTTCTGAACATAGCGGACAGCAGCGGCGTTCTGACAGAGGAATATGACAGTATATACAACGGGTGATGATCATGGCAGGAAAGCTTTATGTATGCGCAACACCGATAGGCAATCTTGAAGATATAACGCTCAGGTGTCTTGAGGTATTAAAGAGTGTGGATATGATAGCGGCTGAGGATACGAGGAACACCGTAAAGCTTTTAAACAGCTATAATATAAAAACGCCTCTTACCTCATATCACAAATTCAATGAGGAGAGCAAGGGGAGAAGGCTCATGGAAGAGCTTGAGGGCGGCGCCGACATAGCCCTTGTGAGCGATGCGGGAATGCCCGGCATATCAGACCCCGGAGAGGTTCTGATAAATATGTGTCACGAAGCGGGCATAGACGTGGTGGTCGTTCCCGGAGCAAGCGCCTGCATAACGGCTCTCGTGCTTTCGGGAATAGGCGGCAGAAGCTTTATATTTGAGGGCTTTCTGCCATTGGACAGACATATGCGCAGGGAGGTTCTGGACAGGCTTAAGGAAGAAACAAGGACGGTTATATTCTATGAAGCGCCCCATCACCTTAAAGAAACCCTGAGAGAGCTTTACAGATCCGTCGGCGACAGAGAGGCGGCGGCAGTAAGGGAGCTGACCAAAAAGCACGAGGAAATAAAAAGAATGAAGCTTTCCCGTCTTATAGACTATTTCGATGAAAATGAGCCGAGGGGTGAATTCGTTATTGTGCTTAAAGGCGCAGATCACGCCGAAATAAAGAGAGAGCGCATAAAGGCAGCCGAAAGCATTCCCATAGAACAGCACTACGCCGACCTTATAGAAAAGGGACTTGACAGAAAAGCAGCAATGAAGCAGTGCGCCAAGGAAAGGGGCATTTCAAAAAAAGAAGTCTACGCCGAGCTTGTTTCACATAATAAAGCCTAGACATTATCCGGCTTCGGATTTACTGATTGGAATTTTTGCAAAATAAAGGAATCGTCAGATAACATATTTGTATCCGGCGATTTTTTATATTTCTGTAAATTTGTTTTTGGGCAATTGATTTTTGTTATTATATGTGGTAAAATATTATGGGGTGGAGTCTGAACGGAATTATCAGATTTCTTACTGAAGCTACGGAAATATTTGATTTGGAAAAGTTTCGGGAAAACGTGCAGTGTATTTTGGGAATTTGCGCAAATACCCGTTCCCGCAGAAGAAGAGAAGGTGATAATGTTATGAAGAAAAATTTTTTATTGTGTGCGGCAGGCTTGGTCATATCGGCAGTTTTGTTTACGGGCTGTCTCGGCATAACAAATAGCGGCGAAAACGGTCCCGTAACAATAACCGTTATGGGCAGAAGCAGCGATCTTGCAAAAAGCTATATGACAAGTATTTTCAAACAGTATGAAGATGCAACAGGAAATCACATAAAGCCCGTTCCCATAGAGGACACGGAATTTGAGGCTGTTTCGGCTGAGAGGTTTGCAAACGGAGAGGGAACCGATATTTATCTGCATTTCCATAATGCCGATTTATACCGCTTTGATGTCGAAAAAAATTTCATATATCTCAACGATCAGAAGTGGGTTGACGAACTGACGGACAGCACACGGGAATATTGTCTTGACAGCGATGGCAACCTTATGGGACTGCCCTATTGGGAAAATTCGGTATCGGGCTGTTATTACAACAAAACCATACTTGACAGCTTAGGGCTTAAGCCTGCCACAACACAGACAGAGTTTGATGTTCTTTGTCAGGCTCTTGCCAATGCAGGGTATGTGCCGATCTGCTGGCCTGCCGATGGGTGTTCGTGGATGGTTCAGTTTGCCCTTGATCCCGTTTTTGCAGACGATCCCGAAATGCTTGAAAAAATAAATGAAAATGAAATAACATATGCCGACATACCGGAGGTACATGATATGATGGATTGGATAGGCAGCGCCGCCGACAGGGGCTGGTTTGGGTCTGACTATCTCAAGTGCGATATAAATGATATAAGTCCGATTATGAGTTCGGGAGGAGCCGTAATGACGTTTATGTGGGATACTTGGTTCTATACGGATTTAGCGAAGGACGGTAAATATACCGTTGATGATTTTGCGCTTATGCCCGTATTCCTGAATACTGTTGAAAACGGAACATATGAAGGCGGAAATCTCAATATGATGATGGTAAACAAAAAAAGCGAGCATATTGACGAATGCCTTGACTTTCTGTCCTTCTGCGCCGATGAGAAAAATTACAACATAGCCTTTGACGGCATATCCACCGTAAACTGCTTCAAGGGACAGACCACAAATATACAGTCGCCTATGATTACAAATGTATCAGAGTCCATAGACGCCAATCTGAGGGCGTCCACATCGGCCTCCAAAATTACAGGCTTCAGCGGCGATGACGTGGCGGCTGCTCTTGACAGATTTTTCAGAAAAAAGACAGATGCGGAGGGCTGCATAAAGCTTATGGACGAATACAGAATTATGGAAGCAGGCAAACAGGGAAATAAAAATTTTAAGTAATAACGGAAGAATTGATTTTCACTTATATATTATAAAGCTGAATGAATATACTTCCCATATGCCGTGCGGCGTTACAATTTTATTGAAAAAACGGTATCGGGCTTAAAAAATGAGGATATGATAATTATGGAAGCGGCAAATCAGACAATGAAGGAATTATATATAAATATGGGCAGTCCGGAGCTCGATGCTTCATGTAAAAGGGTGCTTTCCCTGAAAATTATACTTGCCCATATTCTGAAAGGCTGTCTTGCGGAATTTAAGGATATTGACCCCTACGATATAGCGGAGAAATATATCGAGGGAGAACCCTTGGTGTCGGAGGAGGCTGTACATAAGGACGAGGGTGAATTGATAAGGGGTATGAATACGGAGGACAGCTCCCTGCTGGAGAGTACAACAAGGTATGATATACTTTTCCACACCCTCATACCCAAATCGGGAGAAAAGGTCAAGCTTATTATAAATATAGAAGCGCAGAGTAATTTCAATCCCGGATATCCTCTTCTGAGGAGGGCAAGATATTATTGTGCCAGACTTATTTCGGCACAGCGGGGAATTGAATTTACAGGGAGCAATTACGGAGATATAAAGAAGGTTGTTTCACTGTGGATCTGTACAAGACCTCCCGAAGCAATGAAGAATACAATAAAAAGAGTCTATCTGACCGAAGCGAATATTGTAGGGAATGCGCCGGAAATGAAGCACGAGTACGACACAGATGAGATAATTCTCATTTCCCTCGGCGGCAAGGACAGCGAGAATTACAGCGGACTGCTTAAGCTTCTTGACGTACTTCTTTCATCGGAGCTTAAGGCGACCGAAAAGAAAGGCATACTTGAAAAGGAATATAAAATAAAAATGACCGGCGAAATAGAGCAGGAGGTGAAGGATATGTGTAATATCAGCATAGGAATAGTCGAGGACGCCATGAATAAAGGCATCGAACAGGGCATTGAACAAGGCATCGAGCAGGGTGTTGAGCAGGGCATAAAAAGAGAAAAGCTTAACACAATAAACAATCTTATGGTAAAACTTAATATGACACTCCATCAGGCTATGGATTTTGTTAATATTCCCGAATCGGAATATGACAAATATGAAATGCTTTTAAAGGAACATCTGGCTTAGATGAAATGAGGGGGAGCTTTGTCTTTTTGAGGGGCAAAGCTTCTTTTTGTTAATTTCATGTGACGGTCGGTTGTAAACTACATTATTGAATCGTAAAGTAATACGGCGAAAAGGAGATAAAATGAAATCATCTGAAATTTTAAAGGAAGCAAAGGCTTTGCAGCAGGAACTGAAGGAAATAAGACGCAGACTTCACAGATATCCCGAGGTTGGCTTTGATATTCCCGAAACCAAAAAATTTGTTTTACAAAAGCTCACGGAGATGGGATATGCCCCTCAGGAGCTTGGAAAGGCTGGGGTTATTGCCCTTGCCGGAGGAAAAAGACAGGGCGGAACAATTCTGCTGCGTGCCGATATGGACGGGCTGCCTATAAGGGAAGAAGCCGATGTGGAATATAAAAGCACCTATGACGGCAAAATGCATGGCTGCGGACATGATATGCATACTGCCATGCTTCTTGGGGCGGCGAAAATACTTAAAAATCACGAAGACGAAATAAAAGGAACTGTCAAACTGGAATTCCAGCCTGCCGAGGAGATTTTCCAAGGCTCTCCCGATATGATAAGAGCAGGACTTCTGGACAATCCCCATGTTGATGCGGCGATTATGATACACGTTACTGCCGGAATGCCGCTGCCATCGGGGACTGTGTTGGTTGCGGGAGGGGGAATTTCCTCGACCTCATGCGAGCAATACCATATTACTGTAAAGGGCAGGGGCGGTCACGGTTCGACACCTCACGAAGCCATCGACCCCATTACCGCGGCAGCCCACATACACATTGCACTGCAGGAAATAAACAGCCGTGAGCTTGACGGAAATCAGTTCGGCATATTTACAACAGGACGCTTTGAAGCAGGCAAAGCATCAAATGTTATTCCCGACACTGCGGAAATGTGGGGGACTATCCGCACAACAGACCCTGATAACGAGGTCGGACATATTATCAAAAAAAGAATAAAGGAAATTTCCGAGGGTGTAGGCAGCGCTTTCAGATGTGAAGTAAAAACAGAGTTCTATGATTTTTGCCCATGTATGGTCATCAACCCTGAGCTGTCAGCGGATATAATGAACTATATGAAGGAAATGTTCGGAGATAAAGCTCTCGATATGTCGCTTATTTCGGGCGGAAAAGCCGGCGGCGGAAGTGAGGATTTTGCTTTCGTAAGTCATAAAGTGCCTACTGCCAGTATGTTTCTTGCGGCAGGAAGCTCCGCCGATGGTTATGTTTTCGGACAACACCACCCCAAGGTCAGATTTGATGATTCCGTACTGTACCTCGGCAGCGCTGCTTATGTAAAATCGGCTGTTGGCTGGCTGAATGAGCATTGAGCCTTACACCGAGGAAAACCCCATGCACTATACGGAACAGGCAAAAAATATTAAAGACCATCAGTATGTTGTAATTCCGCCCAACCTCAACAGAGATATTACAAATAACGGAATATCCGGCGGTTTTGCTTATTAATCAGAAAATACCATTGTTATTCAGAGAGGTGATAATATGAAACATTTCAAAACTATTTTATTTACGGTAATCTTTTTAATGTTTTTTGGTATTCCCACTTTTGCCCAAAGCGGAACGTGTCAGGACAACGCTGTCTGGACATTTGAGGGAGATACTCTCACAGTTAAAGGAGATGGCTATTTAAGGCAGTTTGACCCGGGAACAATTATAAAGCAAAAGGCAAAGCACATTGTGGTTGAGAAAGGGATAACATATTTATATGGTGCTGTTTTCTGTGATTATGTTAATGTAACCGACATATCTCTTCCCGATGGACTGACCTGTATAGGCGATGGGGCATTTTCAGGAGATACATCTTTGAAAAATATTACTATACCTTCAAGCGTAACAAAAATATATGGCTATGCCTTCAGCGGCTGTCCTATAGAAAATCTTGTAATTCCCGAGGGAGTAAAGGAGATACATGTTTGGGCATTAAAGGGCTGCTCATCACTTAAAACGCTGACAATACCGAAAAGTCTTGAATCCGATAGTATCGGCTTTGAGGACTGTGACAATCTCAAAACGGTATATTGCTACAGAAACACGGAGTTTGCAAAATCAAAGCGTTTCTACAATAATATAGAATGGATATATCTTGATGAGCCTGCTCTGCCCGTTCCCGAAAAGGCAGAGGACGACAGTTTTGATGAAAGCAAGGCTGTTCAGCTTACAGACTACCGCTACGACAATTATGCAAGAGGTGCGGAAGGTTATAATTTTTTTAATGTACGTGGAGCAGGGGAGGATTATGCAGCATATATCGAGGACGGTTATTTTTCCGGCATATCCGGCTTCTATTCGGGTGATCACGAACGTTTTTATAATTCTGCTATATTAAAGCCGGACGGAACAGAGCTTTTTATGCAAGGGAAATATTCTGTAAATTACTGTACATCACAAAATAACGACCAAAATTATGTTTATATTTTTCCTCAAAATAAGAATTATTTTCTTACGGTAAGCAGAGAAAAAGACAAGCCGCAAATTTTTATACTTGATAAAAGCGGAGATGTAGTGGCTAAGGCAGATTCTGACGGACATGACATAGAAAGGCTTGGTTTTGCAGGCTTTTTGGACAAGGAAATGAGTGCAGCAATACTTGGGTTTGTGTCTGTTCCTGCTTCAAAAGCCGATGGTACAGAAGAAATAAAAACATATTCTCCTGCCTTATTTGTACCCGATAAAAACAGCATATTGACAAAATCCACCATGGGAACCTTGCAGGTTAAGGCAAATAATGACAAGAGCAAATTTTGGCTGCATACATTTTATTATAACTATCCTGATGATTATCCTGATGAGCTTATAAAATATGTTTTGCCATCAAATTATGACGTTTTATTTGACTCAAAGGGTAATGAAATTGAATGTCCAAATGGAAATGAATATTCTAATCTGGAGTCTGAATACGGCAGCTTTACGCCCTATTCGGATTCCTTGGTTTATTCTGTCGGAAATGCAGAAGTTAAAAATATTGACAAGTCCTATGTCTTTAAATCAAAGGTAATAGGCGGAAAAAATTATTACGCCCTCTTTAAACTGCTAAGTAACGGTGAAACAGCACAAAGCTTTGTACCCACCGAAAAGCCCTCGGCTGACAAGGCGGATGCAATCACAAAAGCCTACAACGAAAAACTCCTTTACAACAACCAGATGTGCAGATTCAAGGACAACATATCGAGGTTTGACTATGCCATCTTAGCCACAGAAGCATTTTGTAAGGCAAAGGGCAAAACGGTAGAGCAGTACATTTCCGAAAACAACATAATTCCCGATTACGAAGAATTTACGGACACGGATAATGTTTATCTGCTCCTTGCTCAAAAGCTTGGCATAATAGAACCCACAGGGGAAAATACGCTTTCCCCCGAAAGAGGAATGTCAGGCGAAGAGGCAGACCAAATGCTTAAAAAGCTCGCCTCTCTTATGGGCGTAAGCTATACAATACCCACAGAATGGGCAAATCAGACCGTTCCCTTTTCAAGAGAACAGACCTACGCTGCCGTTTATGACATATATGAAAAAGCAAAAGTGTGAATTTACAGGAGGAGTGATTTAAATGAAATACTTAAAAGGTTTTGCCATAATTACGGGACTTGTGGCGTTAATGTACAATAGTGTATATGCCCGTGGCTATAACGAAATGAGCTATGAAGAAATAGATGCTTTGGAAAGAACCTTTAATGCCGCAGACAGCTTCAAAGACTATAAATCCTTTGAAAACATATACCAAGACCATTATTATGCTGTTGAGAATTACAATGAAAACAATAATAAAGCAGTATTTTTCTTTGATAATCAGCAAACTGACTTTATATATAATTCAATTTCAGATATCAGGGATGATATGTGCATAGTATCTGAGGTCAAAGACGGAACAGAATATTTTGCCCTTTATGATATGGACTTTGAAAAGGAAATATTGCCTTTTGAGTATAAAAATATTGAATTTATGAGTGATGGCAAGGGTAGATTTTACGTTGTTAAGGTTACAGACTTTAATGATGATGAAAATTATTATATAAGCAAAAAAGAGTATGAAGAAGGAATAAGGCTTGGAGATATTTCCGAAAATGAAATACCCACTGAAGATGCAGGACTTTTGCTGAAGGTAAGCTCTGATATACTTATTCCGCCGGAACCATCGGAACCTACCTATACTCCTATAAAGGGATTGGAAGAATATAGTATTTGTTGTCAGGATCCTGATAGTGATAGCTACTTAAGCTCCAATTATTATATAGTCGACGCTAATGGCAAGAAGGTTTCTGATGAATATTTAGGGATAAGCCCCAGCGCAGAGGACGGATTTATAGAAGTATCAAAAAGGTCAGGTATGACGGGTTATCTGAGAGGAGCCCTTAACACAGAGCTTAAGGAGATAATTCCAATTTATTATACAGAAATAATACCTATAAAACATAACGGGCATATGTTAATAAGAGCCTCCTATTATACACCCGATTATTACACATTGGAGGGGGAAATAATTCCCGAAGATGAGGTTGATGATTATCTGGGACTTGGAGATATTGTCTGCTCCGACTGGGCTAAGGAAAGCACCAAAGAGGCAATAAAGGAGGGAATTGTTCCCACACAGCTTCAGGGAGAATATACAAAGAATATTTCACGTGAAGAATTTTGTGCCCTTGCAATGCAGACCTATTTTGTAATTAAAGGCAGTTCCCTTGATGGTTTTCTGTCGGACGAGCAGGTGGGCAAGCCATTTACCGATACTGATTCACCCTATGTGGCGGCAGCATACAGCCTTGGCATAGTCAACGGAACAGGCGAGGGGAAATTTTCTCCCGAAAGCTTTATTACAAGACAGGAATCGGCGGTAATGCTTACGAATCTTATTAAAAAGGCTCTTGGGGAAGGTGGAATTGTTCCGAAAAAAGAGAGGTTTGTTGATGAAGGCTATTTTGCAGACTGGGCAAAGGACAGCATATATTATATCTGTGGCGACAGGGTCAGCGGCTTAAATATAATGCAGGGAACAGGCAGCGACAAATTCTCTCCTTGGATGAACTACTCAAGAGAACAGGCTATTGCAACAATGTACAGAGTTCTACATTAAAATTTATTTTTTTTCATTATTTTGGTTTACAATTATACAAAAAACACTCCTTATATATTAGATTTGCAAATCAATAAAACTATATGAGGAGTGTTTAATATGTCTGAATATTCAAATTACAACAATGCAAAATTTATAACTATTTTGCAGCAGTGTATACCCGTGGCTATAACGAAATGAGCGGCGAAGAAATTATAAGCTTTGATAGCTTCAAAGATTGGTAGCCCTTTGAAGGTATATAAGTACGGGATATTGCGCTGTCGTAAATTATTATGTATTATAAAACGGAATTTTCACCAACCCCGGACTGCGGGGGCGAAGAGAGCAAAAAGGAGGCGGACTTGTTCCGCCTCCTTTTTGCTCTCTTCGCCCCACGGGTCGGTGCAAGGAGCGGACTGCTGCGCAGTCCGTACCTTGCACCGAGCAGCCTTGTTTTATTTCAATATCACTTGTTCCAAAAAGCATCAAGTAATGTTTTTATATCGTTGTTTCCGAATGCAGTATGGAAACCGTTCCAGTGCCGTGGCAGAAGATCCCCATAGAAACCGGAGGAAAAACGTCTGTCAAGAAGAAGTATTACACCCTTGTCATCAGACGATCTTATTACCCTGCCGCCTGCCTGACACACCTTTATCATTCCCGGATAGGCATAGGCATAAGCAAAGCCGTCCTTGTGCTCAGAGTCAAAATAATCCTTTATTATGTTCTGCCGTACAGATACCTTCGGAAGTCCGACACCTATAATACAACAGCCTATAAGCCGGCTTCCCTTAAGGTCTATGCCTTCCGAAAATACGCCGCCCAGAACGCAAAACCCCAGAACGGCGGAGTCGTCGGCAAATGAGGAGAGAAAGTCGGCGCGTTCCTCTTCGGAAAAGCTTTTTTGCTGTATAATACAGTTTTCATCACTGTATTTTTCAACGTAAATTCCGTATACCTTTTCCATATACTCATAAGACGGGAAAAAGCAGATATAGTTGCCCTTTTTGCTATTGTACATTGTATTTATTCTGTCAGCTATGGGAGCAAGACTTTTTTCCCTGTCGTTGTAAAGAGTTGATATGGAATTATCCTTTATAACGCAAAGATTTTCTTTCGGAAAGGGCGAGCCAAGACGGGCTTGGTTGTCACAGACAGGGTCGCCGCCGAGAATTTCGGCAAAATATTCCATGGGACTGAGGGTGGCGGAAAAGAATATTATGCTTCTGAAGCTTTTTTCAAGCTCTCGCAGAATTTCGGAAGAGTCCCTGCAAAAAAGGGTTTTCCGCAGTTCGCTTTTTTGGTTTTCCGTAATTACAACAAAATGCTTGTCAAAATATTCATCGATTTTAGTATAGTCCATTGCCTTGAAATAAAGATCCTGTACTTTTTCATATGCAGGATTCCCCTCATTTTTTATAAGCCATCTGTCAGCGCCTGTCATAAATTCAGAAAGCGCATATATAAAGCCCTCATCTCTGTTTTTGGATATGGATATATTCTCTGTGGCATACTTTTCCTTAAGCATATAGGCGTTTAGCTTGGAAATGCTTCTTTTGAATGAAGAGCCTCTTTCAAGACTTTTTCTCACCTCAAGAACATCTGATTTGAGAAATTCAGCCGAGTACATATCTCTTGAACGATCCGGCAGATTGTGGGCTTCGTCTATAAGGGCTATATATTCTTCGTTTCTGTCCTCATCAAAGAAACGTGACAGCCGTGCGGTGGGATCAAAGGCGTAGTTATAATCACATATTATTATATGAGAAAATACGGCAATATCGAGAGAAAGCTCGAAAGGACAAACCATATGTTTTTCGGCATATGCCTTTAACATATCGCCTGTTATTATTGTTTCATTTGAAAGTATTTCAATTATGCAGTCGTTTACCCTGTCGAAATGACCGCAGGCATACCTGCATTTTACGGGGTTGCAGCTTACTTCCCCGTTAAGGCAGGCTTTTTCCTTTGCGGTAAGAGTGACAGAAACAATATAAAGTCCTTTGCTTTCCATTATGGAGAGAGTTTTTTCGGCAAGGGCTTTAATTGTATTTTTTGAGGTAAGATAAAATATTCTTTTTGGCTTGCTGCCCTTAAGCCCCATATATTTCAATGCGGGGAAAAGTGTGCCTATGGTTTTTCCTGTTCCTGTTGGAATGGAGGCAAACAGCTTTTTGCCCGAAACAAGGGTTTTGTACACCGCTACCGACAGATCTCTCTGTCCCTTTCTGAAAGCATCAAAGGGGAATGTCAGCTCTGAAAGGGTTTTATCTCTTTTCAGAATAAGCTCTTCATTTAACCTTACCCACATATAATATTTATCCATTATTTCATAAAAAAAACATCTGAGTTCCTCATAGTCCGCCGTATAGGACAGGCTTTTTTCTTCTCCCCTGAGACTACAGTAGGTAATGTATATATCGGCTTTTTCAAAGTGGTTTTCTTCTGCGTACATATAGGCGTACATTTTTGCCTGTGCCAGATGCTTTTTGCTGAGAGGTTCGTTTATATCGTCAAGGGGCGCAGTGGTAGATTTGATTTCTTCTACTGTGAAATAACCATCTGAAGCTATAAGCCCGTCTATTCTTCCCATGAGAGTAAAATCGTTTCCGAGATAGCTGAAACAGTGTTTTATGGTCAGTTCGCTTTCATATGTAAGCCCCTTTTTCCGGGCGTTTTTTTCATGTCGTTTCTGAAGTCTTTGATGGAGATGGGTTCCTTCAAGGGCACGCTTGGCTCCTGTGAAACGGGAGTCAATAGAACCGCTTCTTACTGCCATTTCAAGAATTTCTCCTACGGAAATGAATATCATAGCTTTCTCCTTACACAATATAAAGAATGTTGCGGGCTTCGCAATTCAAACCGCCCTTGGCGGTTTGAATTGCGAAGCCCCCAGTGGGGGCGGGGCGAGGGACAGAGGGGGAAAGGGGGCGGAGGGGGAGCGGACTTGTCCGCTCCCCCCCCCCCCCCCTTCCCCCCCCTTCCCCCCCCCCCCCCCC
>CANQXR010000039.1 GCA_947627855.1 uncultured Clostridia bacterium | reverse complement strand
TCCCTCTGAAGCCAATTGGTTATAAAGCGTTTTATGCCCTTTGGAGTTTTGCGCCTTGTAGGATTGCTGTCAAGCCATCCTTTCATATTCCGAAGCTGCTGCATAACATCAACGGCAGGATAAAGCTCTGACCATTCGTCAACGTCTGACTGATAAATCGGGGATTCCTCTTTCGTATTTAAAGGCAAAAGAATAACCGGCTTTTCTTTGGCTGCCTGCGGCTCTGAGCTTTCGCCATCGGCGGAAAGCTCGGAGCATAAGACTTTATTTTCTTTACTTTCCTTTACTTTACTTTTCTTTCCTTTCCTTTGTTCATTTCTGTATACATTTTTTGTATTTTTGTATGCGGAAATTGAAAAAATGTTTACGTTATCCCTGAAATTGTCAACACTAATTAAGAGGTACTCCGAAATCACTTTGACCTCCTTACGTCTTTTTATGGCTTCAAAGAATTGTCTTTGTATTCTTTCGGATGTGAGAATCGAATACTTTTCATACAGACCCTCATCAAAAAGACCAATCCTTAAGGCTCTTGAAACCACTTCATTTATAAGATTTAAGCTGACACCGCTGTTTCCACCAAACCAATTTGACAAAAACAGAAGCGGGCTTCGTTTAACCCATTCACAATAATAGCCCTTTTCGGCATATATCTTCTGCCACAGTCTGACTATTATTCCGAATCCCATTATACCGAACTCGCCCTCAAGTTCGCTTATATTATCATTAGTGTGACAATCAAGATGAAAACTTTTAAGCCCTTCCATATTCATTGCCATTCTCCTTATTTAAGATTGATTAACAGACATATACTTCAGCGCCTGTCTGTCTTTGTATAGCTTCACGGAACCGCACCTCATCGCTGTTGTTGCTGCTTAAGTGAAGCAGATATATTTGCTTTACACTGCTGAGGTCATTTGCTTTCAGCAGATCTATGAGGTGTTCCAGGCTCATATGACTTTTCATAAGCCGAGGAACAAGCTCTATGGGAATATATCCTGCTTCCGTGCTTCGGCGAACTCCTTCAATGTCATAGTTGCATTCAGCCATAATATGTGTCAGACCTCTGAAACGATATTTAATATAATATGTGTCTGTAAAATAGAGCAGCTTTTCGCCTGTTTCTGTACTGGTAAACAGGAATCCCAAAGGCTCCGGAGCATCGTGCTGTACATCAAAGGGAAGAATATGAAATGTTCCTACCCTTATTTCCTCAAGAGCCTTAACCCTGTGTATATGGTGACCGGTCAGACGGCAGGTTTCAATTGTACCTTGGCTCGTATAGACATCTACGCCGAAGCTTGCCAGAGCCTGTGCAGCTTTGCTGTGGTCAAGGTGAGAGTGGGTGATAAAGCAGCCTTCTATCTGATTCACCCTGAATCCACAGCCAATTTTTATATCCTTTAAGGGAATCCCGGCGTCCAGCAGAAAGTGGGTTTTTCCATCATTTATGCGATAGGCGTTTCCGCTGCTGCCGGACGCAAATATATCAATTTTCATTAAAATGTCGGTTTCTCTGAATCCTTTGGCTGCTCGGAAGGTTCCGGAATGCTGTCGCCAAGAGTTACCTCGTCTTCAGCAACAGTATTTTCCTGTTCATCCTGTAAAATCTCAGATGTATCTATGATATCGGCGTTTGCATAAGCATCTATCTCAGCCTGTGCCTCCATTTCCGCTATCTTAGCCTCACGCATTTTAAGATACTGATAATTGTCATCAATTTTCTTCGGGTCACGAGGCATATGTTTTGCGCTGTAAACCTCCCGCTTCAGGGTTTTCAGGCACATTTCCTCAAACCAACCCTCACTTTCACCCCAAAATTTTTGGGAAGCGTAACGTGGCTTTCTCTTTAATATTTCTTTTTTGCTCATAATAATAAGCTTGTTTTTTGTGGGGTCGTTATACTCTATGTAGCCGAATCCGCCTATAAGCTCACCTCTTTCAAAGGGATTGTTTATGGCAAACTCATAGGACTCAACCTTATTTGCGGCGCTCTTTTTTATAGGTATGAATGTATCTGTTTTATAGACAAGCTCTGTTGTTACGGCTATAGGCTTGTCCACTGCATACTTTTCGGCAATATAGCGAATGCCATTATAGCCGGGCATAAGCGTAACATCGTACTTTTTTGTTTTGCTGTTTTTGTAGGGTATTGGGAAAAGGTGATTGGGCTGCATCATATCAAGCCCCATTCTTGCATAATGAACCACGTCACGGGCAAGGTCGGGAAGATTTACATTATTCCATTTATAGGGAAGATCATTGACCTGTTTATTGTCAGTATTCTTTTTATTCTTGATTTCCCTTTCCTCTTCGGTTGTTTTAAGCATACGGTCTATGGCTATGAAATAACCCTGAACAAGCTGACGCTGATAGTCTGTCATATCAACAGTCCCTACATCGCTGCCAAATTCTTTAAGCACCATATTTGTGAATCTTTCCGACTGAGAAACATTGTTAACCGCAGGCGGTGTTGTCTGATTTTCATTTGTTGACATAGTTTTGTCCTCCTCTTATTTTTTATTTTGTTTTACTTACTCCGAACAAGGCGGAGTGATTTATCTGTTTCCGAAACAATAAGGCGTATTACCTGTGAGTTTAAGTCATATATCCTTGTTATACTTTCGGCATTGTCTATAAATATTGGCATAGAAACACCCCAATATCCGGAAAGAACCTCTATAATCTCAAGTCCGGCATTAATACGTGCCGCATTGTTTGCAAAGGTATAGGGTATCATTCCTCCGTTCTCCGAGGGAATCATAACCTCGCAGTCATCTTTTACCCCTCCGTTGATCTGTTCCTGAAACAGACGAAAACGTACATTTCTGAACTTTCCGTTTATACGGGAGGTAAGCATAGCCACCTTTGATTTTGTGAAAAGGTCGCACAGATAAATGCCTTTTTCAAGGGTTTCATATTGTGCGGAAAGACTCTTTTCCTGTGCGATAAGCTCATTTATACGTCTGCGCTGTATCTCAGTCTGTCTGATAAGTAGCTTTTTATTCTGAAGCTCCTGCATATCATTGTTCAAAGCCTCTATTTTATCGTTTATAACACTGAGATCTCTTTCCACGTCATTTTTCGCATTTTCCTTAATTGACAGGCATTTATCAAGCTGTGTTTTCAGCCCGGCATATTCTTCTGTGCTTTCAAAGGGTTCGGGTATTTTCAGTTTGCCTTTAAGCTCCGACAGTGTCAGCTTTAACCTTTCAAGTCTTTCTCCGATTTTCTTTGTCTCTTCTTTTCTTTCGGCAAGGCGCTTCTGCTGAGAATCAATATAATCCTTGCTCGCCTCCTTCTGCCCCTGTTCATTTATTTCCTGAAGTCTCCGGCTTCTGTTAAGCATAAAGTCAGATCTCATCTGCTCCGCCTGTTCCTTTGGAAGCTCACGTCTGCAGACAGGGCAAACAGCCTGACTCTCATCCCATTTCTCAGCCCGTATAGCCGAATATTTATCAAGCAGTTCCTTTCGGTGCTCTGTAAGTCGCTTTATATTTTTCTCTATCCGCTCTGACTCCTCCTCCGACTCGGATTTCTGCCTGTTGGCTGTGTTTATTTTCTGCTGTATAACAGTTATAACCGTCTGTGTTTCCTCATTGTCTTTTGCAGCCTTTTCCGCATATGCGGCACGTGCCTTTGCAAGCCTTTCCACAGCCTCCGCCTCAGCTGCACCGGCATCGGAAAAAGCTGTATTGCCTGACATAATGCCGGCCTTTTCACCGTTTAAAGCGTCAATGCTTTTCTGTATATCCGAAAGCTTTGTTTCGATATCACCAACATCTATACCCTGAGCATCGGGAATAGCTCTCTCAGCCTCGTCTATGCGTTCCGGTATGCCCTGAAGCTGCTTGTTTATGTCGCTTTTCTGCGCCGCAGCTATTTTCTTGTACTCCTCAACAGTGTACTTCTGAGATACCGTCCCCGGCACCAGAAGATATCTCTCAAGCTCGGCAAGCTCACTGTGTGAGTCAATAACGTCCCGATCACTTACATCTCCGCATATTTCAAGAAGTATTCTGCGGCGATCTTCCATCGACATAGTCTCGGCAAAATATCCGGGCATTGTAAGCATTTTCATCTGCTCACTTCCGCCGCATAAGGAAGCAAAAATCCCATTGTATTCCTTTTCCTTTATAGGAACGCCATCAATGTAAAAATCCACCTTATGCCCGCTGAACTCCTCGGTCACAGAGCCGCGCTTCTTTTTGTAATTCTCATGGAAAACCTTCTTTAATGTTATAATACGCCCGTCCTCCATACAGAAACGAGCAGCCGCCGAATGCTCCAGATAATGAATATCCCCGTCAGCCCCTTTTGTCTTGGGCGTATAATTCTTAGCACCCGTACTCGAACAGTTGAATAAAAGCCAAGTCACGGCATTAAACACCGTAGTCTTGCCCGTAGCATTATCGCCGAAAATTTCAGCACTTTGTCCGCCAAAATCAAACTCAGCCGACTTTATACCCTGAAAGTTTTCAAGCTTCAGATCCAAAATCTTCAAAATATAAATTCCCCCTTGAAAAATTAGACATTCTATACTATACTTAACTTATAAAATTTGTCTGAGCTGCCTGCTCTTTATGAGGGGCGGCTCTTTTTATTTTCCTTACTTCTCTTGCAACAAAAGAATCGTCTCTTTTGGACCTTTTAAAATCCTTCAAACAGTCGCACCTCTCCCCGGGGTCTAAATTAGCCCCACAGTGCGGACAAGTCACATAATATGCCATTTAATCACCTTCCTTCGCCAGTTTTTTCACCCGGCAGCGTTCCGATAAGCTCGCTGAGTTCTTTTATTTTCCTCACTGCGCTTTTCTTGTTCAAGTCTATAGGTGAACAATCAATTTCCACCCCACCATTATTATTCTTAAATACATTTACAGTCAGCTTGTTTTCACGTATATAAATACCAAACATATACCCTGACCTCTTTTTTAAAATCGCCCTTAACAGATTTATAATCTCACTGAACATTAGTTTCCCTCCTTAAAACCTCATATTCCTAATCTTAGGGCAAGAACCGATTCCACCCTTAAACAACTCCCCCGGCAGCCGCCTGTAATTATCCCTTTCAAGGCAAGTATCTTTGAATTCACATTTGGAGCAGTCGCAAAGCCTGAGAACCAACTCCCGTTCCTGCCTATCGCTTAATGACCTACTCATTTGTGGTTTTCTCCAACAACTCAGGATTGTCATAAATATTTCCTATTACCTCTATCCCCGCATCTGTCCAAAAGGTAATATCCCGTCTTAAGTATTGTCCTTTTCCAAACTCTATAAAAAATCCATATTGCCTATCCTTCTGGTGGGGGAGTTCCGTTCGATTATATTCCCCAAATTTAACAACCCCCACAAAATACCCCGACAACTTTTTATCACGGAATTCTACAATATCCCCTTCAAAAATCTTAACTCCGTTCTTGTCCATAAACCCCGTATACTGCCCTATAGTCTCAGGGTCTACCTGATAACCTTTCCAGTCGGTCTTAGACACTATAAAATGAGTTACTTCAGCTAAACCTTCAAATCCCTTTTCATAATACCCTACCGCCCATACTTTGCTGACTAAAATCTTCCCTCGGAATAAAATCTCTCTCATACCTGCGCCACCTTCTTTACCTTTTTGCTAAAGAACGAAGGTTTTTCAAACTCCTTTGTCTCATTTCGGGGCGCAGCTCTTTCAAGCCTGGGATATTCTGTTTCAGCGGAAACCTCCGACGAAAGCTTCGGGATTTTATTTATAATGTCCCTCACAATGATTGCGCTATCTGCTTTGTCGTAACGGATTTCCTTGTATATAAGCGTTCTGTCCTTTGCTTTTATATCCCTTTTCTTGATAAATATATCTACGCGGTCTGCCTTTCTGCAAACACTGACACTGAGCAAATCCAAGTAATCAAAGGAAACGTCTATAAGCTCTGCAACTGCCTTTTTCAGTTCCTTATCCACGTCAGTTTTGTATGTAAAATATGCAAGGATAGGTTCTGTTTCCTTTCCCACAGCAGCTGCTATGTTGGATAAGCGCCTCGTAACCTCTCTGAGCTTCTTGGCTCCGCTTCTGTCATACTCAACCCTGAAATGCTCCAGATCAGACTTCTCTCCCTCCTTCGGATTTGCTATGCCAATAAATATAAGTACTTCATCAGGATATCTGTATTCGGTAATACTCAAATGTCCTGCATAATCAAAAGCCACGTCCGACAGTTCTTTCGCTGCCTTTTTAAATTCTTTACTTATCATTTTTTACTCTCCTCTCCGACAGTTTCGTCTTTTAGCACTTCCAAAATTTCACTTTTAACCATACCCAGTGTCGTATCAATAAAATCTTCCGCAGGATTAATGTCAATCATCTCCGCAAGTTTTTTAAATACTGCAGGTAACGCTTTGAGAAGTATGTAAAAATGAATAACCGGACCTGCCTCAGTATTGTCAATAATGGTTACGTTCTGAGTACCTTTCGGCATCTCTACCAGCATTTGAATGTAATTTTTTGTCAAAAAATCGTCTATAATCTCCCCAAACTTATCAAGAGTAAGTTCACTCATAGTATTTATTCTCCTTCCTTTCCGGCAGCTCCGCAATTGCTTTCGCCGCCTTTGCTGCCACCTGCCAATTACACGTATCTCCCCAAGACCGAAAAGAGCTGCCATTTTTACAACAATGGTTGTCTATACCGTCCCAAAGTATAGGACATAACTCACAATTACATGAAATCTCGTCTAACCTCGCATATTCACAGCAGTAACACATATTAAACGGTATATCTTTCTTTTTTGTCTTCATCGCCATAAAATATTCAAGCTTTACTACAATCCTCTTCCGCTTCTCTGTTTCCTCTGCTATCCACCGCCACATTTTTCTGTGACGACTGACAGCTTCTTCCCTCGTAAGCTCCATTTTTCCTCCGCTCCTTATATTCGTTATACTTCCGCCTGTACTTGTAGCTTTTGCCGAAGATGTTCCAAGCGGCTTTTACCACATTCGGCTCATAGTGCTTTATACACTCCAAGTCCTTAACTGCTCTGTAGGATATAGGACAGCCACAACAGCCTGTCCTCTCCAGTCCGTAAACCTCGTATGCATCAGAATACCTTATACCGTAATACTCCTTATACCAAGCCTTGTCGGAATCTGTTACATAGTACAGAGGTCTCAGTCGGTACTGTCCCTCTGCTGTCTCCGTAAAGCAAAGTGAAGTATTATCCTTTCTGGGGACTGACCTTACTCCACCCTCGGTCCTGCGTTCACCTGTGATTATCATTTCATAATCTTTTTGAACTTTGTGTGCTACTTGTTTTTTACAGTAGTCACAGCATTTAGAACTGATTTTAAAGTCAGGAGGATATTCCGATATAAAGTCTCTCATATACTTAGAGGAATTTATAACCAGTTGTATATTCGGTCTTGGCTCTCCTGCTGAATTACAACAGCACAGGAAGTTAATAACGCTCTCGCACTTAGGATATCTCTCTTTGAGTTCCTTGCGTTTTGCTGCTTTATCCTCCGCCTGTTCATATTCCTCTGCTATTGACAAAGGAATATGCTTTTTCTGCCAGTCTGAAAGTCCCTGTGACATTATCTTCGATACAAAAGGAATACCATAAGTCCTTGCTGCCTGTACAATTCCTATCTTCGGTCTGCACTCCTTGATCTCCACTCCGTACTTTTTAGCGATTTCCTTTACGTGGTCTTTCGTGGCTTTCATTTCAAGACCGGTATTGAAGAAAACGTACTTGACAGACGAAAGTCCGAAAACTTCTCTTGTCTTTTCTATAAGGTCTATCATTATATCGCTGTCACTTCCGCCGGAATAGGAACAAATCGCCCTTGGGTGTTCCGTAAGCCTTTTGGCAATAATGCTCTTAATAGCCTCAAACTTAGTCGGAGCGTCAAAGTCAGCGTATGCCGGTCTATCCGTATAAACACGGCTTTTGTAGGTCTTTTTCATTTCTTTTACTCCGTTTCTATGATCTCAAATTCTCCGGGCTTCACGCCCATCAACTCTCCGTTCTCGCAAATCCCGAATACCGCTCCGTGTTTGTTCTGGATGGCTTCGTAAATCTGGCCAGCCACCAACACCAACACATTGTATGGTTTCTGAAAATTAAACGGCCAATCCGGGCGCACGGTCACTTTCATCCTGATTTTTATTCTGCTTCCTCCTTCGGCGGGAGCACCGCATTCAGCGTCTTGATCGCGGCGAGTGTCTCCGGCGTTGGCTTCGGGTCTATCCGTATAAACACGGCTTTTATATGTATCCTTCACCTTTATCGCCTCATTCGTTTCTACAATTTAACACATCATCGACAATGCTTGTCCTATAAATGTACTGCCTGTTTTGTGTTTGCCTTTCTGCTTTCCTAACCTCTCCTAACAGCTGCCTTAGCAGTTGTATAGAGCGGTCATTGTTGTGTATCCATTTAATTATAGGTTCAAAAAGAAAAACTGTATCTTTTGCTTTTCGCCTTTCCTGCCGGACTTTTCTCAGTCCTTTTGCAAGTCTTGCTGTATTGTGGTAATTGTCCTCTTCCAACTCCAGCCTATGAAGTATGTCCTGTGTTTTGACGTCCGCTTTTGCTTTGTCATCAAGGGCATTGTTGTATGCTGTTTCGGTTTCCTTAAGAAAATTTAGAAAATCCGATATCTGCTTACTGTAATACATTCATTCTGTTTCCTCCTTAAAAAATTTAATGCAATTTGCGTTACAAATCGTAGTGTCTTATATGATAAGACACTACGAATATTGACAATATTCTGCAAAAACAATATAATATAGATATTAGGTTCACCCCTGCGCTTAACTTCTTTTTTACAGTGCTTTACATTTTTATCGGAGAACACATAACAAATATTCTTTCCGTTCCCCGGTATACATTATTTGCATCACCATAATCTTTCAGACCTCTTATATTATGATTATTGTTTCTTATCCGTTAAGCGCAGGGGATTTTTTTGTCATCTCCTTCATTCTTCTGCTATTACCTTTTTTCCTTTGCCCATAAACGCAAGCACGTTATCTCTGAAAATGAGATACCTGTATTGCGTGTATCCTTCTTTTGGCGGAACGGCTTTGCCAACCTCCTGTAATTCTCCCCGCTGAAGCATAATTCTCAGGCTCTGAGCATTCATACACAGCATAGCTGCCGCCTCTTTAGCTGATATTCTGTCTCCTCTGTATTCAATTTCCATATTTTGACCTCCTTTATAAAAGCTTTAAAACCCCTTTTTTCAGCTTTCTTCTTAATTAACTTCTTCTGATTGCCGAAGCAATATCTGATAATACCACATAAATACCAAATCCTTAAAAACTATTAGACTTGATATTTTTGGGGTAATAATACATATTAGTGCCATAATAATATAAACAGCCAATATAATTATCCTGCATATTGTACTTATACCGATTTTTATACTGTTCTGCCTTCTATGCCTATCTGAGGCTTTTCGATTTAGTCCATTTCTCTCACCTCCTCAGACAATTGCTCTCAACTTATCGCCGTATTCGTCTATAAGCTGTTTCGCATCTTCAAGTGTTTTTGCAGCCCATATAAAGCCCTTGGCTTTCTGATTTTCCTGTACGAAATACATTGTTATTCTGTTGTCGTAACCTACATTGCCTTTTCTGATATATAGTTCTTTGTATTCCATTACCTTGCCTCCTCCTTTATGCTAATTCGTCAGTGCCATATGTCGTACACTGTTACCCCTAAGACCTCTGCTATTTTCTCCAGTTTCTTTGTAGAGATATAGTCCTTTTCACCACTTTCAAGCATTCTTATAATGCTTCTTGCTATCCCTGTTCTACTTGCCAATTCCCTTTGACTTATTCCCCGTTTTTCCCTTGCATTTTTTATTTCAAATCTCATTTGACAACCCCCTTTATCCGTGGTATGCTATACAGTACCAATATAATTACTCGCAGATAGAAAGGAAAATTGTCATGAGCGAAAAAAGCAAACATGCATCATATTTTGAAATTACTGAAAAACTTGATAGGATCTATAACAGACAATTTGAAGCTGTCGCTGCAGCTGCGGCTACAGCTCAATTACCAATAATGCCTGAAATATATAATCCATGTACGGATTTTTATACATTACCTGACTGGGTTCAGACAGTCGAGGAAAGTCTTGTCGGAATCAAAGAGCTTGAAGAATCAGCATATATCATTCAGTTACAACAAGATATATACGATGCCCTTAATGCCCACTTAGAACTACCATTCGATATAAATACTATCAATTACAATTCCATATATGATAATATCGATAATATAGTTTCATATGTCAATGAATCAGCCTTGACGAGGGGCATAGATTCAATTGATGTTTTTGGGCAGACATTAAGTACAGCAAATGTGCTTGAATACTTAAATGAAATTTCTGAATACCCTGAGCTTTCTGCGCTTCTTGAAGGTGATCCTTATGAATCTGAAGAAGAGCAAGAAATCAGAATTTCTAAAATTAATGAAATCTTTCAAGCCATTTCAGAAAAACTTCCTTCCGTATTTAACATCGGAAAAGAAAAGACAATAATAATACTTAAAAAAATTACTGACCCAAATATTGCACAGGCTTTCTTTTATTGGGCAAGATTTTTTAAAATTATTATCGAAATTATTTCACAGTATTTCTGAGTCTCTTTAGTCGGGTACCAAAACGCCCGACTAAGAATTTCTGGTGCTTCTTCTTTTGAAAGCATCAAATTCCCTTTCATAATCTTTTTTCAATTTTTTATAAACATGGCAAGTATATTTTGCCATTGCCCATATTATTATTGGACTCCCTTTCTTCTTTAAGCACGAATTTAATTCATAAAGGTAAACTTCAGCTTTTTTCAAATATTCCTCGGCTTCCTTTAGTTGCTCCTCTGTAGGCGTCTTTCTGAATAATCTCACATATTTTCACTCCTTTCATACTGATTCTTCGTCAAAAAAAATTGAGGAAACTGTTTCGCCTAAAGCATCAGCTATTTTCTGCTTTTTGCGTTTACGCAAATTAATCGGCAAAAAAAATTTCTGAAGGATTTTCAATTCCTAACTCTCTTATAAGGGCGTCCATTTCATTTCTATAAAAATCACTTGTCCCATTCATTTTTCTATATAGTGTAGATATATCTATATTAAGAATATCAGCAACTTTTTGTATTGAGACACCTTTTTCTTTTAAAAAATTTCTAAACCTTTTTTCATTAAACATTTATTATCACCGCCTTTCTTTGCGTTTACGCAATTTTATATTATGATAATACCACATATTAATTCGGTTGTCAACAACTTTTTTTCGTTTTTGCAAAAAATTTCTTGCATATTTGCAGAACTTATGTTAAACTAAAAAAAAGGAGGTCGGAGTATGGACTTAAACGAAAAAATTAAAGCAAGACGTCAACAATTAGGACTAACTTTAGAAGAAGTCGCTAAGGCTGTTGGTGTATCTCCATCATCTATACAACGGTATGAAAGTGGCTCGATTAAAAATATGCGCAGAGATAAAATAAAAAAACTCTCTGATATTCTCAAATGCAGCCCAGAATACTTAATGGGTTGGGATACAGAAAAAACATTTACATCACTTGACCCATTCCAATATGAAAACATCTTACCCATTGAAACAAAAAAGTTTCCTCTTCTTGGAGAGATAGCTTGTGGTGAGCCTATCTTTGCCAACGAGGACAGGGAGAGTTATGTTTTAGCAGGATCAGGCATAAAAGCCGACTTCTGTCTGAAAGCACATGGTGATAGTATGAAAGGTGCGCGCATCTTGGACGGCGACATAGTTTTTATTAAACAACAAGATATGGTAGAAAACGGAGAGATAGCTGCCGTTATCATTGGAGATACCGCCACCCTCAAAAGGGTATTCTATTATAAAGATAAAAACCTTTTAATATTAAAGCCAGAAAATTCATCTTTTGATGATCAAATATACACTAACGAAGAACTTGACCAAATTAAAATTTTAGGAAAGGCTGTCGCTTTCCAAAGCGATATGATTTAAAAACAAGATGTACACAGAAGACCAGTTACAGGATATAGTTATTTATATTCTCACAAGAAGTGTTAGAAAGAAATTAGGATTGAATGTAACCTTTGAGACTACAGAAAAAGAAGATGCTTTCTTTCGTGAATTAGTTGAACAGACGGCAGAAGCAAAATTAAATCCATTTGCATTTTATTTTGAGCCAATGTCTAACAAGAGTTTCTCCGTTATGTATGGTTCATACCCTATTGGCAAAATAAAATTAAAGGGACAAAAAACTTATATGCAAATATTAAGTGGGCTGTATACTATAAAAGAATTACATGATCTATCTTTGGATGATTACATTTCATATATTCCTAAATGGATAAAGCATATCAAATACTGTTTGAAAGATTAAAAAAACAAAAAAACAAATTTGACTTGCTGAATGATATAATATAAAATTATTTTATTTATAAGGAGGTATAATCAATGAAAGCCAAAAACAGAGTTATTGCCGGAGACTATAAGGGTAAAGTTGTCGATTCTGCAGTAGGTCAGCCATATATAATTACCGGATTCCTTAAAAGCATTCAGCTCACAAATGAAAATGTTGAAAATTATGAGCTTATTACAGATGAGCACCGAAAGTCAGCGGCTTCGGGTATTGCAAGAGGTCTTGTCGGTGGTGCTTTGCTTGGTCCTGTAGGTATGTTGGCAGGTGGATTGTCAGCTAAAAATAAAGGCATATATCAAGTAGCAATTCAGTTTAAAGACGGTAAAAAAAGTCTGATCGAAATAAACGATAAGATATACAAAGATATAATAAAATCATGCTTTTAATATAATAATTAACCCATAAACGGAGGAATCCCTAAACTTATGGCTAATATGAAGCTACAGTTGGAATTGACGGCAAACTTCTTGCCGGAAGCTTTCCCCATTTCGATTGAAATACAAATTTAGAAGAGGCTTGTCCTGAAATACAGACTTTTAAGAGTGGTTTAGGACAAAACTTCTTCAAGCATAAATTAAAGCTATCGGTTTTCTAAATCCCTTTTAACCGATATAAATATAGTTTCAGCTTTCTTCTTTTGTTTTATACGAAAGGAGAGATAATAATGCGATTTCCTAATGGATATGGAGGAATTGTAAACCTCGGAAAGAAAAGACGCAGACCTTACGGGGTCAGAATTACAGCAGGATATACTAAGGAGGGAAAGGCTATATACAAATATTTGGGATATTATGCAAAGCGGCAGGATGCACTTGCGGCTTTGGCAGAATACAATCTGCGCCCTTATGACATAGACGGCAGAAACAAAACATTTGCCGAAGTGTATGAGCTGGCAAGCAAAGCTGCTTTCAGAGAGGCAAGCCATCAAAAAATAGTTTCATACAAAGCAGCTTACAAAAAATGCGCAGCTATCCACAATATGAAAATATCACAGATAAAGACAGCAGAGCTTCAGAGCGTTCTTGATAATTGCGATACAAGAAGTCTGAGTTCCCTTAACAACATAAAAGTTGTGTTTCATACCGTGTTTAAGTATGCTTTGCAGAATGATTTTATAATAAAGGATTATTCGGAATTTGTCAGAATAGACAATACCTCCGAAAAGAAAAACAAAACCATATTCACTGATGATGAAATAAATCGGCTTTGGAAAAATGAAAACGATTTTTACTGCAGGGTAGTTCTTATACTCATCTATTCAGGTTTCCGTATAAATGAGCTTCTGACACTCAAGGTAGAAAATGTCAACCTTGGAGATGGCTATATGCAGGGTGGTCTTAAAACAAAAAATGGCAAAAACCGCATCGTGCCTATTCATTCTCGCATAAGGTCTTTTATTGAAGATTTTTACAACCCCGAAAATGAATTTCTCATTAACCGAAATGGCAAAAAGGTTTTATACCATACTTTCAAAAACAACTGCATAACCACACTTAACCACCTTGGCATAAATCACACTCTGCACGAATGCCGCCACACAACCGCAAGCCTTCTGAATCGCTATGGGGCAAAAGACACAAACATAAAAAAACTGCTTGGTCACTCCACCGGAGATCTGACAAAGGACGTATACACACACGTACAGCTTACTGAACTCAAACAAACAATTTCATTAATACCATGAGCCTTGTATATTATGCGTATATTGCATTCCAAAATACTACGGTTCAGTGGAGAGTAAAAAAAGCCGTGAAAGCTGAAAAAAATCACAAAACAGCAGATTTTAACTGCTTTTAGATTTTAAAAAAATTATTTATTTTTTAACTTGAAATACACCGCCCGATTATTTATAATTGATATTAAAGAAAATTATATTTTTTAGGAGGGATATTATGAGAAGAAAACTGGCATTGGTGATGGCAGCCTGCATAGCCGTTGTATCAGCAGCCGTAAATGTACCGGCAGCCTCGACCATTTCCGTAAACAGAGTATCAACAGTAAGAGATGAAGCGGAGCTTACAGATACATATCTGAAAATCATACCTCGCGACACCATATCCACAGGCGATACTATAATTTTAAAATTCAACAATGCAAAGGTTCTTACAAATCTTCCCGATTTCGGCTCCTTACAGGGAAACGGACGCTCATGGAGCAGTCTGGAAAGTGAGCTTTATGAAAAGGGCGCAAGGGAAACACTTCTGGATCTTTGGGAAACGACCTCGGACAATTATATACCGTGGAAATACAGGAGACTTGGAAACAGGGAATTGGAGGTCAGCCTTTTCCCCATTCCGTCGGATCTCTGTGACAGCAACATCTACGGCAGAAAAACAAAGCCGAATTATTACCTTCCCTTATGTGTAATGGCAGACACCAACGGAAAAGCCGCTGACATAAGCGTTTCCATAGACGCCAACGGAACAGCCATAGGCGGCGGAGGAACAATTTACGACTTCGCAAATGCCCCTCTTGGCAGTAGCAGCGTATCCGGCAGCAATAAAACCGAAACTTCTTCGGAAAGCACATCTGAAACAACAACAGAAGAGGAAACCGAAGCATTAACAGAGGAAACAACCCATAGTGAGCCATATGAAATAAGAGTATCCATAGGCAGCGTAAAGGCAGTTTCCGATGGAAAGGATTATACCCTTGATGTTGCGCCCTATATTCAGGAAAGCAGCAGCTCTACAATGGTTCCGCTGAGATTTGTAACCGTTGCGGCAGGAGGAGAAAACGCAGCCGATGCGGATAACAGTGATATTGTTGAATGGAACGCCGTAACCAAAACGGCTGTTATAAAGCTTGATAACAAAACAATATCCTTCACTGCCGGAAGCGGCAAAATAAATATAAACGGAACCGAGTCTGTTATGGAAAACGGCGTATGCGCAGAAATAAAGAACGGAAGAATGTTTATTCCTTTCAGAGCGCTGGGAAATGCCATAGGCGTTGATGTGGATTGGGAAGCCTCCACAAAAACAGCAGTCTTTAAAATCAACTGACAGATATCAAATATGAAAAATCGCCGCCGCCCCTGTGAAACGTCCCTGACGTTTCACAGGGGCGGCGGTCGTGGGGGAGAAAATCAGCGGCGCCTGCGGCGCCGCTGATTTTCTCCCCGCTGCTAAAGCGAGTAAGTTTCCCGCATATATATACCTACTCAAAAGATCTGAAAAGCCCCGTCACCTTTCCAAGAATCAGTATATCCCTTACCGAAACCGGAGGATATCCCTCATTTTCGGAAAGCAGGCGAAAAATATTGTTTTCCTTGAAAAAACGCCTGCATACAGCTTTGCCTCCTGTTACGGCAATAACTATATCATTATTTTCAGCGTAGCTTTGCTTTCGTGCAAGAACAAGATCATTTTTGAATATACCCGCTTTTTCCATGCCGCCGTCAGTTATTCTGAACATAAAACAATCGTTATCCCCTATAATCTCCGATGAAAGGGTGAAATATCCCTTTGTATTCTGAAGTGAAAAAACATATTTGCTGTTTGTGTTTGAACCGATAATAGGTACCTTCACTGCCTTTTCCTCATAAAATCCGTTTTCGTTTATTTCCATACAGCGGTTCTTTGATTTTTTTCGGCTTATATATCCCTTGTGTTCAAGGGCAGTAAGGTGCGAATGTACGGTAGATGTAGAGGAAAGCCCTGTTGCCTGACAAATTTCTCTTATTGTAGGCGGCATATTATTTTGTTTTATATACAATTTTATATAATCATATATTCTTTGTTGTTTTTTTGACAGTTTATCCATAAAAAATCTCCCCTTTTAACTTATTATACGGGTTGCCGACCAGCTTCAGGGCGGCGCAGGGGGGGGGCGGAGCAAAGGGAACAAGGGGCGGACGCGGATGCGTCCGCCCCTTGTTCCCTTTGCTCCGCCCCCCCCTGCGCCGCCGCCTTTTAAAGCATCTCCGATGCTTTAAAAGGCGATGCGGAACCATCAGTATCAGAATATTATATCATTTTCACAAAAAAAGTAAAGTGTTTTGAAACATAATAAGAAAATTTGTTTTTTGTTATGTATTGAAAAAAAACCGTCTTAATTTATAATTATATATGGAAAATATTAACATAGGAGGAATTTTATGCAAATAAGTATGGGTTTTTACAAAAATATTCTCATAATATCTCCAATCGGAGAGCTTGACCATCACAGTATAGAAAAACACGCAGGCGAAGCAGACAGATGCTTCCGGATGAAAAGCTTTAAAAACATAATATTCGATCTCGGACAGGTCACATTCATTGACAGCTCAGGCATAGGCTTTATACTCGGCAGATATAAACTTGCCCTTCTTGCAGGCGGAAAAACAGCACTGACAAATGTTTCCGATCAGGTCAGAAGGCTGGCGTCAATATCCGGCATTCTTAAAATAATCAATATATATCCGTCAGTGGATAAGGCAATAGAATCCCTTACAAGAGGAGGTGATATGTAATGAATAACAGAGCCTTTTTAAAATTTGCAGCCCTTTCCAGCAACGAAGGCTTCGCACGGTTGGCTGCGGCAGCATTTGCCATGGACAAAAATTCCGAAATGAGCTTTCTTGACGATATAAAAACGGCTGTTTCCGAGGCTGTCACAAACTGTATAGTCCACGGCTATGAGGGAAAAGACGGAGAAATAGAAATGGAGCTTCGTTCCACCGATGAGGCTCTTTACATAACAATAACCGATTACGGCGTTGGCATAGAGGACGTTGCCCTTGCAAGAACACCACTTTATTCCTCAAAGCCGTCTGAAAACAGAGCCGGCATAGGCTTTACCGTTATGGAAATGTTTATGGACGAGCTTGAAATCAAATCAGTCAAGGGAAAATATACAAGAGTAATTATGTCGAAAAATTACAGGTGAGCGTATGGACAGGGTAAGAGAGTTGATTGCAAAGGCACAAACCGGAGATCGTGCAGCACTCGAAAGCCTTGTTAACGAAAATGCAGGGCTTATAAAAAGCGTGGGAAAGCGTTTTCTGCACAGAGGGCTTGAGGCTGACGATATATTTCAGCTTGGAGCCATAGGACTTATAAAGTGCATAAGAAAGTTTGATTTAAGCTATGATGTAAAGCTTTCAACCTACGCCGTACCCATGATTGCCGGCGAAATAAAAAGATTTCTCCGTGACAACGGACAGATAAAGGTTTCAAGAAGTCTTAAGGAGCTTGCTCTGAAAGTGAACAGGGCTTCGGAATCCCTTAGCAAAACACTGGGGCGGGAGCCTGTTCTGGGAGAAATAGCCAAGGAGCTTGGAGTCCTCGAAGAGGATATTGTAATGGCGGTAGAGGCCTCAAGGGAAATTGAATCCCTCGATGCGGATATTTTTCACGGAGATTCACGGGGAATAAAGGCAATAGACAAAATTGCGCAGTATGACGACAGCGACAGAATAGACGACAGAGTTATACTCAGGCAGGCTCTCGAAGAGCTTGACGAAAGAGAAAGGGAAATAATAAGAATGAGATATTACGAGGACAAAACCCAGACTGAGGTTTCCGAAAAAATAGGCGTTTCACAGGTTCAGGTTTCAAGGCTTGAAAAAAGGATTCTGAAATCAATAAGAAAGCATTATTTTGATGTCTGATGGGATAATTTATACTGTTCTCCGTTTCAGAAGCAGACAAATCCGAATTGTTTCCGCAGATATCAATGACTTAAGGAGCCATAGACCTCCACTTATTAAACGGAGAACAGTATTAATGAATATTTTTCTTGATTGCTGTAAAAATATATAAAAGGTGATAGTTATGGAAATTTATATAAAGCCTGACAAAAAGGCAAACAAAACAGGTCCGGGAGCGGTAAAAATAAAGGATATTGCCGAGGTTTCCGCTGAGGGCGGACTTAAAAAACAGGTTGAAAACATTCATCTTCTGAATATTGACGGTGATGAAAAGAAAAACTACCTTATATCGGTTATAGATATAGTGGAAAAAATCAATAATGCACTTCCGGGTCACACAATAAACAATCTGGGAGAGCAGGACACCGTAATAGAATATTCACCCAAGGAAAAAAAGCAGAACGTCCTGTGGCTATGTACAAAAATAGCATTTGTCTGTCTGGTTCTTCTCGCAGGCTCCGCAACCGCCATAATGAGTTTCCATTCCGATGCGCAGATATCTACGGTTTTTGAAAATTATTATTATATTTTCTTCAACGAGAAAATAGAAAACCCTATGCTTATAGATCTGCCCTATTCAATAGGTCTTGCTGTGGGCATTATAGTATTTTTCAATCATTTTTCGGGAAAGAAAATAACCGACGACCCTACGCCGATAGAGGTGGAGATGTCTGTTTATGAATCGGAGGTGACCGACAACATCATAGATACGCTTAACAAAAAGGGCGGTGACTGATAAATGCTTCTGAACTTGGTTGCGCTTGCCGTAATCGGATTTGGTTCGGGGCTGTTCGTTGCTGGAGCAGTTGTCGCATTCATTGCGATAATAGGCGTTGTGCCCAGACTGGCGCAAAAAACCGACACAAAAAAATATATACGCCTTTATGAGGAGGCAATAATCGCCGGGGGCATAATAGGCGCGTGCGATATGTATTTTGATTTCTATGCTCCCATAGGAAAGCCCCTTGTTATATTCATAAGCTTCTGCATAGGCATTTTCTACGGGTCACTGGCGGTGTCACTGGCGGAGGTTCTGAATATAATCCCCATTCTCACAAGGCGTGCGCGGCTTCAGCAGGGTATAAGATGGTTTGTCTGCGCAATAGCCTTGGGAAAACTGGCAGGCTCTCTGCTTTACTATTTTGTTCCCGGTTTTTATTATATGTAAGGAGGATATTTATGGCAAAAACGGAAATCAAAAAAACAGACAGTGAATATGACAAGCTTGTGAAACAAGCATCGCCCGACAGCCCTATAATAAAAAACTGCATCAAGGCTTTCATAAGCGGCGGAATAATATGCTGTATAGGGCAGTTTTTAATAAACATTCTCGCCGCCTACGGACTTGTAACGGAGGAAAGGAATATGGCTGTTTCCGTCATTCTGATAGGCATAGCCTCCCTTCTTACGGGGCTTGGGTGGTACAGCAAAATAGGAAAATTCGCAGGGGCAGGCTCCGTTGTACCCATAACGGGCTTTTCAAATTCGGTTACTGCTCCGGCTGTGGAATTCAAAAAGGAAGGCTTTGTATTGGGTCTTGGAGCAAAAATATTCACCGTGGCGGGACCTGTAATACTCTACGGAACGCTCGCCTCCATTTTTGTTGGAATTATATATTATTTTGTAAGATAGGAGATATATATGGCTTTAAAAGTAGGCTTAACATCTGTAAAATTTGAAAAGGGAATAAGTATAAAAAGCGTTTCCTCCGCCGCCGGCACAATGGAGGGCGAAGGACCGTTGGGGGGTTATATCGATATACTTGTAAACGACAACCTCTATGGCAAAAAAACGTGGGAAAAGGCTGAAGCGGAGTTTGTGAAAAAGGCTGTGGAAACAGCGGTAGGAAAGGCTTGTCTTGGCTTTGGGGATATCGACTATATACTGGCGGGAGATCTGCAAAACCAATCGGCTGCATCCTGCTATGGCATAAAGGATTTCGGACTGCCCTTTTTCGGGCTGTACGGGGCTTGTTCAACCTTCGGGGAGGGGCTTGCCCTTGGGTCGATTCTCATTGACAGCGGCTGCGGAAAAAATGTTGTCTGCGAAGCCTCAAGCCATTTCTCCGCTGCCGAAAAGCAATTCCGTTTTCCAAATGAGCTTGGCAATCAGCGCCCCCGCACCTCTACATGGACAGTCACG
This sequence comes from uncultured Clostridia bacterium, assembly GCA_947627855.1. GTDB lineage: Bacteria > Bacillota > Clostridia > Lachnospirales > CAG-274 > JAJQCI01. The sequence goes on along the minus strand of CANQXR010000039.1, from coordinate 1,064 downwards.
GGAGCGGGAGCCGCCGTTTTATCCGAGGGCGGCGATACTCCCTGCATTACCGGAATAACAACAGGCAGGATCGTAGACCTTGGCATAACGGACGCAAACAATATGGGGGCTGCCATGGCTCCTGCGGCGGCGGACGTTATACTGAGCCATTTTAAGGATTTCGGCACCGATGCAAACAGCTATGACAGAATATTTACGGGAGATCTGGGAAGTGTGGGCAGCGGACTTCTGACAGAGCTTTTATCGGAAAAAGGCTGCGATATCACAAGACAGCACAGGGACTGCGGTATGCTTATATATGACACCGAAAAGCAGGACGTTCATGCCGGAGGCAGCGGCTGCGCCTGTTCGGCTGTTACATTTTCAATGATATACAAAAAGCTGCTTAAGGGGGAATACAACAAAATACTGTTTATACCCACAGGCGCTCTTATGAATCCCACCAGTGTTGCTCAGGGGGAAAATATAATGGGTATATGTCATCTTATAATGATTGAAAGGCGGTCATAGGCTATGGATTATGTTAAGGCTTTTATAGTGGGCGGAGCTATCTGCGTACTTGGGCAGATTCTTATTGACAAAACAAAGCTCACCTCTGCAAGAATACTCGTTTTGTTTGTGGTTGTGGGCTGTCTGCTTGGCGGGCTTGGCTGGTATGACAAGCTTGTGGATTTTGCCGGCGCAGGCGCTTCGGTTCCCTTGCCGGGGTTCGGAAATGTACTTGCAAAGGGCGTTATGGCAGAGGTGGACAGCAGAGGCTTTGCGGGTGCGCTTACGGGAGGGCTTAAAAGCGCATCGGCGGGAATAACGGCGGCAATAGTGTTTGCCTTTCTCACGGCGTTAATATTCAACCCGAAAGAAAAATAAAATATAGTAAGCGAGGTCTAACTTTTCCGCATTTCTATTTACATTGCCGCTGTATTGTGATAAAATATAACAATCCTGCAAATAGCCGCCGCCCGAAACCGCCGAAGGCGGTTTCGGGCGGCGGCTGCGGGGGCGGGGCGAAGGGGCAAAAGCAAGGAGCAGGACGCGTCCTGCTCCTTGCTTTTGCCCCTTCGCCC
>CANQXR010000038.1 GCA_947627855.1 uncultured Clostridia bacterium | reverse complement strand
TTCTTTTAATTCTTCAATATTCATATTATTATTTTACACCTTTTTTCAAAAAAAGTAAATGCTGTTGCCCTGGGCGGTTTACCACGTGAATCTAATTTTGTAACAAAGCTGTAATATTTGCCTGATTAAAGTCATTGACACAGGCAATTTTATAAATTTATATACGATTACGGACGTAAATGAGAATTTTCAGCATATAAAATACCGCTCAAACTTCTTATGTTACAAAAATATTTCAAAATTAGATTCACGTGGGCGGTTTACACGGAAATCAATTTTTGAAAAATGACACAAAAATAAAATATGGTATAATAATAAATATGAAAACATTAATAGATTATTTTGAAGAATTAGAAACAACAAGAGAATATGATGGATACTTTTGCAGTGTTGCAGATGCAATAACTATAGTAATACTTGGGAGTATTTGCGGGTTAAAAAATGTGAGTCAGATACACCAATGGGCAACAAACGAAAAAATAAAGAAATTTTTGAAGGAGAAATTTCAAATAGAAAAAGTGCCTTGCTATTATTGGTTATTGTGTTTGCTTAAAATTGTGAAACCTGATTCACTTAACAAATGCTTTGTCAGGTGGGTAGAAAGTCAGATCCCGGATAAATCTAAGGAATATACCGTTGCTGTAGATGGAAAAACAATTCGTTCAACAACAAAAATGAGCAGCTGCAAAAACCCATTGCATATAATAAGTGCCTATATTTCGGAGTTGGGAATGACGTTGGCACAAAAAAGTGTGAGTGATAAGAGCAATGAGATACCTGCCGTACAGGAACTGTTAAACGAACTGAATATTAAAGATTGTTTAATAGTTGCCGATGCTCTTAATTGTCAGAAAGAAACAGCTAAAATTGTTATTGAGGGTAAGGGAGATTATCTGTTATGTGTAAAAGATAATCAACCAAATTTAAAGAAAAATATAGAAGACTATGTAAAAGACGAGGAACTTCTGAAATCAATGAATAAATCATCCACGACAGAAAAAAACAGAGGGAGGATAGAAAAGAGGACAGCATATATAACAAATGACATAAAATGGCTGGATAATCGCAAAGATTGGAAGGGTCTTGTCAGTATTGGAGCAATATATACAGAATTTAAAAGTAAAAAAGGGGATACATCTGAGTGGCATTATTATATAACAAGCAGAGATCTGACAGCGGAAGAACTTCTTTTTAATGCAAGAAAAGAGTGGTCTGTAGAAACAATGCATTGGCTTTTAGATGTAAACTTTGATGAGGATTCTTGTCGTGTCGAAGATAAGAATATACAACAAAATGCAAAAGAAACACAGCGGTAACATAACGGTAACGAAACAGAAATATTATGTTCCGTAAGTTCTGTTATAATATATATGTTACATACTTTGTGCAGGAACAAGGGGGAGAAACTATGGGGCTTAAAATCAACAGAGCATCTCTTATAAAAGGACTTAAAATAGCGGCAGGAAGTTCTCTTGCAATATTTCTATCGGGAATGATGGGGCTTGAGTTTGCAGCGTCATCGGGAATAATAACTCTGCTTACTGTTCTTGATACGAGGATAGCTACGCTGAAGCTGACTATACAAAGGATTTTGTCTTTTATTCTCAGTATGAGCGCCGCATATTTTATAAGCAGAACCGACATAAACGTAATAGCCGGCTTTTTTATTTATCTTATAATTGTGACTGAGTTCAGCTACATAATGAAATGGGATTCCTCCATTTCCACAAATGCCGTTTTCGGGACACATATTTTTTTGTCGGGCGAACATATGGTCGTAAATTACGGTATGGTTATGAATGAGCTGGGACTTCTTATAATAGGTACGTCTATGGCAATGATTATGAATATTAAAATGCCGAATCTTGAAAAGGAGCTTTTTGAGGACGTTATATATACGGAGGAAGAAATTAAAAACATTTTCGGAAATATTGTAAAGGGGCTTGACGAAAAAAGCATTCTTGAAACGTCTATGAGGGAATCGGGCTATCTTATGTCATTTCTGAATAAGGCTGAGGATACGGCGATGAAAAATGTGCATAATTCCTATACGGAGGAGGGCAAATTTTATCTCAATTATTTTATTATGAGGAAGAACCAATGCTTTATTATGATACAGATTATAAGAAGCTTTATGTCTATCGACCATGTGCCAGATATAATGCTGCCTGCCGTGAAATATCTTGAGTATGTAGGGGATAACTGCTCGGTGAGAAGCAATGCGGAGAAAATGTTGTCGAAGCTTAACATACTTATGGAGAATATACGGGCTTATCCTCTGCCGGTCACAAGAAGGGAATTTGAGGCAAGGGCGGAAATGTTTCATATATTGGGCGAAACGGAGGAATTTCTGATTCTTAAAAGGGATTTTTACAAATGTCTGTCACCGGAGCAAATGAAAATATATTTTCAGCTAAAACTTTGAGGTTCCACGGCTGTGCCTTTCAGATGCTTTGCATCTGATTGGCACAGCCGCGGGTCGGGGGCGAGGGGAGCAGGCAAGGCAAGGGGAGAACAGCGCGCGCGCTGTTCTCCCCTTGCCTTGCCTGCTCCCCTCGCCCCCGACCCGCATTCGCGAAGCCAATCATTTATTTTTATGTATTTTTATGAATAAAGTCAAAATATTTTCTGACTTCCTTTTCATATCCGTTTTCCGTTGGGTTATAGTATACTGCGTCCTTTAATTCGTCAGGGAGATATTGCTGACTGACATAGTGATTTTCAAAGTCGTGGGCGTATTTATAGCCGATGCCGTTGCCGAGCTGTGAATGTCCGTTGTAGGATGCGTCCTTGAGGTAAGGTGGTATTGTATTTATTCTTACGTTTTTAACATCGTCCATAGCCATTTCCACTGCAAGATATGAGGCGTTTGATTTGGGAGCGGAAGCCACATAGCAGGCAGCCTCCGAAAGCATTATTCTGCCCTCCGGCATACCTACAAAATCCACTGCCTGAGCCGCTGCGACAGCGACCTGCAGCGCCCTTGGGTCAGCCATTCCTACGTCCTCCGAGGCGCATATGATTATTCGTCTTGCTATAAACTTGGGGTCCTCGCCGGAATACAGCATTTTTGCAAGATAGTAAACAGCCGCATGGGGGTCTGAGCCTCTCATGCTTTTTATGAATGCGGAAATTGTATCATAGTGGTTGTCGCCTTTTTTGTCATAGTTTACCGCTCTTTTCTGAATGCACTGCTGAGCCGTGTCAAGGTCTATAATTATTTTGTCTTCGGAGTTTTTTTCTGTTGTGAGCACGCCTATTTCAACGGCATTCAGGGCTATGCGTGCATCTCCGTCGGATACATCGGCGAGAAAATTCAGCGCATCTTCGTCTATTTCGGCATTGTATGCTCCCAGACCTCTTTCTTTGTCGTATACGGCTTTCCTGAGTATGATTTTTATATTTTCCTTGGAAAGCTTTTTGAGCTGAAAAATAATGCTTCTTGAAATTAAGGCTCTGTTTACTTCAAAATAGGGATTTTCCGTTGTTGCGCCTATAAGCACCACAATTCCGTCTTCTACATAGGGCAGAAGGGTATCCTGCTGTGTTTTGTTGAACCTATGGATTTCGTCTATGAAAAGGATTGTTTTTTTGCCGTCAAATCCCAAATTTTTCTTTGCTCTTTCGACAATCTCCTTTATGTCCTTAATGCCTGCTGTGGTGGCGTTCAGCTGTTCAAAATGGCTTTTGGTTGTTCCTGCTATAATTTTTGCAAGGGTGGTTTTGCCTGTGCCTGTGGGGCCGTAAAATATAACGGAGGAAAGCTTATCCGCCTTTATTGCCCTATACAGAAGAGTGCCTTTTCCTACTATTTCCTCCTGCCCGACAAACTCCTCCAATGTTTTGGGGCGTAGTCTTGCCGCAAGGGGAGCCTCCGCTTTCATTTTTCTTTCTGCCTGAAAATCAAATAGATCCATACCTTATCTCCTTAAAACAACCTTTACTTCATCAGCTATATTCATTTCACATTCATTTATACAACAATCATATGCATAAATTTTTACACCCTCTTCATAAGCCCTTATAAGCTGTTCTGAAAATTCGGGGTCATTTACGAAATTGGGCGTGAAATATTTTACTCCCTTCATCTGCACAACAAATACAACATACGCCCCGAAGCCTTCCTTTTTTGCTTCAACAAGCTCTGCCATATGCTTTGCTCCACGAAGTGTCGGCGCATCGGGAAATGAAACAACATCTTCATTTTCAAGGGTTACTCCCTTCACCTCTATAAAAGACTTGCCGCACTTTCCCTCGGTGTAAAAATCGAATCGTGAATTTTTATAGACCGTTTCGGGCTTTATATAATCCGCCGATATAAGATTTCCTGCCCTGAGCCATTCGAGCACTGCTTTATTGGGAGCCTGAGAGTCTATGTTTATAAGGCGCTTTCCTTTCATAACGGAAATGAGGTCAAAGCGTGTTTTTCTTTTTGGACTGTTGTTTTCCGATACGTATATTTCCGCTCCCGGAACAAGTATTTCCTTACACCTGCCTGTATTTTTCACGTGTGCGATTTCAGTCCTGCCCTGTATTTCGATTTCGGCAATAAATCTGTTTGGGCGGTTAAGAAATATTGCTTTTCTTATGTTTTCGTACTTCATATTTAAAGTATAACATAAAGATTTAAAAATGTCTTGTTATTTTTAAAAAATTGCTGTATTATAATATAATGACGAAAGGAAGAAGCAATATGTATGAAACTCTTGCGGCGCTTTACGACTATTATATGGACGAGGTGCCCTATGAAAAATGGCTTGAAAATATGATCCTTTATTTCAACAGGTATGGCAGGAATGTCCGGAGCGTACTTGATTTAGGCTGCGGAACGGGAACCATGAGCATACTCCTCAAAAATAGGGGCTATGATGTGACGGGGCTTGATATATCTGAGGAAATGCTCTCGGAGGCTGCTGTTAAGGCAGATGAAAAGGGGCTGCACATAGATTTCATATGTCAGGATATGGTTGAGCTAAGGGTGTTGAAGCCTTTTGACGCCATAATTTCCCTTTGTGACTGTATGAACTATATTACCGAGGCGGAGGAGCTTGGGCGTGTATTTGAAAACTGCCGCAGGGCGCTTAAGCCCGGAGGACTTCTTATATTCGATATGAACAGTCCATACAAGCTCAGGGAGGTTTTGGGCTGTGAAAGCTTCTGCGAAACCTCGGCTGTTTCGGCGTATACCTGTGAAAACTATTTTGACGAGGAAAGCTGCACAAACGAGTATTATGTCAATTTTTTTATAAAGGAAAAGGACGGCAGATATTCACGGCACGAGGAGATCCATATTGAAAGGGCGTATGAGATTTCTGAGGTTGAGGGGCTTCTTAAGGGGGCAGGCTTTTCCATAGCCGGCATTTATGACAGCGATACATTGGAACAGCCTGAAAAAACAAGCGAAAGGATTTATTTTGTTGCAGTAAGATAATATATTACGGAAGGAAAGTTCAGTATGAGTTATGTAATAAGAGGAACGGCGGCAGAGGGAAGCATAAGGTTTTTCTTTGCCGACACAAAGGATATGGTTGAGAGGGCACGCAGCATACACAATACAAGCCCTGTTATATCGGCGGCTCTTGGCAGGACGCTTACAATATCGTCTGTCATGGGGCTTATGCTTAAAGGCGAAAACGACATACTTACAGTCCGCATAAAGTGTGACGGACCTGTCGGGGGCATCACCGTTACAGCCGACAGCAAGGGCTATGTAAAGGGGTATGCGGAAAATACCGATGTGGATCTGCCCCTTAACAAATTCGGAAAGCTTGATGTTTATGGAGCGGTTGGCAACGGCAGTCTTTCTGTTATTAAGGATTTGGGGCTTAAGGAGCCGTATGTGGGGCAGGTTCCCCTTATTTCCGGCGAAATTGCCGAGGATTTTACTTATTATTTCACTGCCAGCGAGCAGGTGCCTTCGGCGGTATCCCTTGGTGTGTTGGTAGATGTGGATCTTTCCGTAAAGCAGGCGGGCGGCTTTGTGCTTCAGCTTATGCCCGACTGTGACGAGGAGCTTATAACACGTCTTGAGCGCCGTTTGGGGGCTGTTCCATCGGTGACTTCAATGCTTGAGGAGGGTATGTCCTGCGAGGATATGGCGGAACGTGTGCTTCACGGCTTTGAACCTGTTGTTCTTGACAGCGTGGAGGTCGGATACAGGTGCAGCTGTTCACGGGAAAAGGTGAGCACGGCTCTTATGAATCTGGGAAAGGAAGAGCTGACGGACATTCTGGAAACTGACAAAAAGGCAAATGTTCACTGCAAATTCTGCAATACCGACTATGATTTTGACGAAAATGACATCAGAAATATGATAGCCGCTTTGGGATAAAAAACGGCAGCAGCCTTCCGACAACATAAGCAGGTCGGAAGGCTGTTTATATTAAGGAATAATATAATTCAGAACAAAAATTCCCCGAAAATGTTTTTTGTTTCCTGTAAATCAGTATTTCATTAAAATTCGGCGAAGGTGATTACAAAAGGGAATTTATGTGATATAATGGAATTATGCCCGACATATTATCGGAAATTGAGAAAAAGGAGTGTAGAAATGTATGAAAGAGAATGAGGGAAAAACTGTAAGGACTGCACTTGACGAACTGGGCTTTGGCGAAAAGGACTCTCCCTATATGTCAGGAAAGGTGGGTCGGGTAAAGATACCCGATGGAGTTACGAACAAAAGGCTTTACAGAGATGTTGTTGTGATAGCGATGCCCTGTCTGGTGGAGTTTGTGCTTACTCAGCTTACCAGTATGGCGGATCAGATAATGGTGGGACACATGCCGGGGCAGGAGGGCATAATGGGGCTTGCCGCTGTCGGACTTGCGACACAGCCGAAATTTATGCTTATGACTATGATACAGGCGCTTAATGTGGGCGCTACGGCAATGATAGCAAGATTCAGGGGTCAGCAGGACAGGGACAAGGCAAATCTTGTTTTCAAACACGCTATGATACTTAATCTCGTTATGTCGGTTATATTTATGGCGGTGGGGCTTATGCTCTGTCGGGATCTCATAAGCTTTATGGGCGGAAAGGGCATAAGTGACAAGACAATAGAGCTTGGCACGCAGTATCTCAACATTCAGCTTTACGGCTTTGTGCCCCTGTGTCTGAGCTTTACGGCTACGGCGGCGCTGAGAGGAATAGGCGACACCCGTACGCCTATGATATACAACACCCTTGCCAATGTTATAAATCTGTTTTTCAACTACATAATGATATACGGACATTTCGGATTTCCGAGAATGGGCGTTGCGGGGGCTTCCATTGCCACTATAATAGGACAGAGTGTTGCTTTTGTTATCGCTATGTGGATATCCTTCGGCAAAAAACACTATGTATATATAGACCTCAGGGAAAAATTCAGATTTGACAGGTTTATAATGGGCAGTGTAATAGGCATTGGTCTGCCGTCAATGATGGAGCAGGTGTTTATGAGAACGGGTATTATAATATACACGAAGCAGGTTACGGGGCTTGGCGATGTTGTGTATGCTACCCATCAGGTGTGTATGAGCATTCAGGGAATGACCTTTCTTATAGGGCAGGCTTTTGCAAGCGCCGCAACTACTCTTATGGGGCAGTCCATAGGAAAGCGCAGATATGATATGTCAACGGTTTATATGAGAAAAACACGCAACCTAGGGATAGCGGCTTCACTTGTTCTGACACTTATAATGGTTCTGTTCAACAGGCAGATAATTGCCCTTTTCAACGATGCGGCGGAGGTCGTGGAGCTTGGAGCGCCCATACTTCTGCTTTTGGCGGTAAGTATGCCTTTTCAGGCGGATCAGTTTATTGTTGCCGGCGGACTGAGAGGTGCGGGGGACACAAGGTTTGCGGCGATAGTTACGGCTGTCACCATTCTTGGGGTAAGAACAGGGCTTTGTATGATACTCATTAATTTATTCGGTCTGGGGCTCTGGGGAGCATGGATAGCTCTGGTGGCGGATCAGTGTCTGCGTACTCTCCTTATGTCCGTGAGATATCATTCGGGACGCTGGAAGGGCATAAGCGTAAGGCATACCCAGACGGCTTAGACGGTGATATATTTGTGGGGCATATTCTGAAAAATGTGTTGACAATTTTATGTTAAAAGAGTATAATTTTAACATAAGAAAAAGGAGCTTGGCAGGAATTATTTGTTGATTTGGTACATATATCGCCGCTTCATATTATTTTTATTGTTTAAAATGCATTTTTTGCATAATTTCCGTAAAAATCTGTGCCAAGAGCACAGGTTAATATAAAATTAAAAAACAAGGAGGAAAAAAAATGAAGAAAAAACTTTTAAGCGCAGCACTTATACTTGCTCTTGCAGTGGGAGCAGTAGGATGCGGAGCACAGCCGGCACCGGAGGACAGTTCAGCCGATGCAGCAGAGGCAGGAGCTTCTGACGGAGAACTTATCAAGGTAGGTATTATCAACAACGACCCCAACGAGTCGGGCTATCGTACGGCAAACGATGCTGATATGCAGGCTATGTTTACGGAAGAAAACGGATATGACGCATCATTTGCATACAGCCTTAAGAATGACGAGCAGATCGCCGCAGCACAGAAGTTCATACAGGACGAGGTAGATTATCTTCTCCTTTCCGCTGCTGACACGGCAGGCTGGGATTCTGTATTGCAGGACGCACAGGACGCAGGCATTCAGGTAATTCTTTTCGACCGTACAATCGATGCTGACGAAAGCTTATATGCGGCTTCTATCGTTTCCGATATGGACGCAGAGGGTCAGACGGCTGTTGACTGGCTTGCAGAGCAGGGACTTGACGAATACAACATAATACATATTCAGGGTGTTATGGGTTCGGCTGCGCAGCAGGGACGTACAGGTGCTCTTAACGCAAAGGTTGAGGCAGAGAGCAATTGGAACATTGTTACTCAGCAGACCGCAGAATGGAACGCAGAAAAGGCACAGCAGATCGTTCAGTCTGTTATCGATGCAGGTACGCCTTTCAACGTAATCTACGCTGAAAATGACGATATGGCAAAGGGTGCTGTTGCTGCTCTTGACGCAAAGGGAATTACTCACGGTGTTGACGGCGATGTTATTATAATGGGCTTCGACACAAACAAGTGGGCACTTCAGGAGCTTGTTGACGGCAACTGGAACTATGACGGACAGTGCAATCCTTTCCAGGCTAAGTATATTGACGAGGTTATAAAGACTCTCGAAAAAGACGAAACACCTGAGGAAAAGGTTATCGTTATGGAAGAAAAGGGATTTGACGCTGCAACAATCACACAGGAAGATGTTGACAACTACGGCATCTGATGTATGTTGTAATTAATCGATATTAATTTGATCGGCTAAAAAAATAAGAGCGAAGAACAGCGTTATATACGGTTGCTCTTCGCTCTTTTTAAAAAAGTTTTTCAGAAAGGAGTGAATGCGGCAGTGAATAAGGGTTCTGTATTGGAAATGAGAAACATATCCAAAAACTTTCCGGGAGTAAAGGCGCTCCAGAATGTGGATTTTACACTGTGCGAAGGTGAAATACATGCTCTTATGGGCGAAAACGGCGCAGGAAAATCTACTCTTATAAAGGTTCTGACAGGGGTGTATGAAAAGGACGGCGGACAGATTTATCTGAAGGGAAACGACAAGGCGGTTTCCATACGTTCGCCCCAAGACGCTCAGAGACTTGGCGTAAGCACCGTTTATCAGGAAATAACTCTCTGCCCCAATCTTTCCGTGGCGGAAAATATGTATATAGGCAGAGGCAAGGGCTTTTTCCAGAGCTTTAAGAAAATGAATGCCGAGGCTGACAAAATTCTTAAGTCCCTTGACATACCTGCCAAGTCAACACAGCAGCTTTCAAGCTGTTCCATTGCTATTCAGCAGATGGTGGCAATAGCGAGAGCCGTAGATATGGACTGTAAGGTTCTTATTCTTGACGAGCCTACATCATCTCTTGACGAGCAGGAGGTTGAAAAGCTTTTCGGGCTTATGCGTGACCTGAAGGCGAGGGGTGTGGGTATTATTTTCGTTACGCACTTTCTCGATCAGGTGTATGAGGTATGTGACAAGATAACTGTTTTGCGTGACGGTCAGCTTGTGGGTGAATATGAAATAAAGGATCTTCCAAGGGTAAAGCTTGTTTCAAAAATGCTTGGCAAGGAGCTTGACGATATGTCCGATATAAAATCGGAAAGCGCTCCCTACTCCGGCGGCGATGCATCGGAGGTTGTATTTGAAGCTGAGGGACTGCAAAGCAATGCCGGAATAAAGCCCTTTGACTTCAAAATAAGAAAGGGAGAGGTAAACGGCTTTACGGGACTTCTCGGTTCGGGAAGAAGTGAATGTGTGAGGGCTATTTTCGGAGCAGACAGGATAATAGGTGGAACGGTTAAGATGAAGGGCGAAAAGGTGAAGATAACAAAGCCCATTGACGCCATGAAGCACGGCATAGCTTATCTGCCGGAGGACAGAAAGATAGACGGAATTGTGGGAGATTTGTCTGTGCGTGAGAATATCGTGCTTGCACTTCAGGTTATGAAGGGATTTTTCAAGCCCTTTTCAAAGGCGGAGGCATACAGGTTTGCGGACGAATACATAAAGCTTCTTGAAATAAAGACGGCTTCGGCGGACACGCCTGTCAAATCCCTTTCGGGCGGAAATCAGCAGAAGGTCATACTTGCAAGGTGGCTTCTTATGCACCCCGAATATCTCATTCTTGACGAGCCTACAAGGGGTATAGACATAGGCACAAAGGTGGAAATTCAGAAGCTTGTGTTAAAGCTTGCCTCAGAGGGCATAAGCGTTACCTTCATATCCTCCGAAACAGACGAAATGCTGAGAACCTGCTCACGTCTGGTGGTTATGCGTGACCGTAAGGCAGTGGGAGAGCTTTCGGGGGACGACCTTACTCAAAGCAAGATAATGAGTACAATAGCCGGAGGTGAAGATTAATGGAAAACAACAGCAAAAAAGGCAGACGGGGACTGCTGCCCGGCATATTCAGAAATCAGATTTTCATACCCATAGCCGCTCTTGTGGTATTGGCACTTTTCAATTTTGCCGCTGACCCGTCATTTTTCAGAATCAGTTTCGGACTTAACAGCGCAGGCAATCCCGTTCTGTCGGGATATCTTATAACAATACTCGACTACGGCTCGGAGCTTGCCATTCTTGCCATAGGCATGACGCTTGTTACGGCGGCATCGGGCGGACAGGACATAAGCGTAGGCGCAGCCATAGCCATTGCGGGGTCGGTTATACTGAGGGTTCTCTGCGGACACAATTCAAGACCTGAGGTATTGCAGACACCTATAATTGTCGCTTTTTTGGTGGGCTGTGTGGTTGCTATGCTTTTCGGGGCATTTAACGGTGTTCTTGTGGCATATTTCAGGATTCAGCCCATGGTCGCAACGCTTATATTATACACGGCAGGACGGTCTATTGCCGCATGGATAAACAACAACGAGCTGCCTATTATAAGTCAGCCCTCTTTCGGCTATTTCGGCGGCTTTATACCCGGCATACCCATTCCCACGCCCTTCTTTATAGCTGTGGGGTGTATGATAGTTACCTTTATTGTTCTTAAATTTACCACATTGGGACTTTACACACAGTCGGTAGGTATAAATGAAAGCTCTTCGAGGCTTAACGGACTTAATCCTGCCTTTATAAAGTTTCTGAGCTTTGTTCTGCTCGGACTGTGCGTAGCCGTTGCGGGACTTATAAAGGTAAGCCGTTTGTCAACCATAAATTATTCGGTTATTGCAAAGGATATAGAGATGGACGCCATACTTGCGGTGGCTCTTGGGGGAAATGCTCTTTCGGGAGGTAAATTCAATATGGCTTCATCTATATTGGGGGCATATGTTATACAGTTTCTGACGACAACTCTCTATAAATTCAATGTGCAGTCCGATGCACTTCCTGCATATAAGGCGGTTGTTGTTATTATACTTGTGGTAATGAGCGCTCCCACCGTAAGGGAAAAGCTTTCATCTCTCGGCAAAAAAATCAGAAATCATGAAGCAAAGGAGGTCAGTATGTAATGAAAAACAAAATTAAAAATATGACGGACACAAACATACTTCTTGCCATTACAATAGTGATCTTCCTTATAATGTATCTGGGGGCTGTTGTTGTGCTGCGTTCCGGCTTTCTCAAGCCGCAGACATTTTTCAACATTCTGAATGCAAATGCCGCTCTGCTTATAACCTCCTGCGGAATGAGCCTTGTTATGATAACCGGCGGAATAGATATTTCCGTGGGCGGCGTTGTTGCCCTTGTAAGCATGAGCTGTGCTGTATATCTTGACTATCATGACGGAAGCATAATAGGCTCTGTTCTTATAGCCCTTGCCATAGGACTGCTGTTTGGCGCTGTTCAGGGATTTTTGGTGGCTTATCTTGATATACAGCCCTTTATAGTTACCCTTGCCGGAATGTTTTTTGCAAGGGGTATGACTACCATAGTAAACACAACGCCCTTCAACGTAGCAAGCGAGGCTTTTGTCGCCCTTAAAAATATGCGTATAAACGTACCCGGCTTAGGCTCTGTAAACAAGATGGGGAATTATGTAAGCGCATATGTGGAGCCGGGGGTTATTGTGGCTTTGCTTATAGTTATAATATTGTTTGTTATCCTCAGATGGACAAGGCAGGGACGCGGCTTCTATGCCGTAGGCGGAAACAGGCAGAGCGCCATGATGCTTGGAATAAATGTTAAGAGGACAAAGTTTCTTGCTCATCTTATATGCGGACTTCTGGCGGGCATAGGAGGATATGTTTATTTCCTCCATGTAGGTAGCGGCTCGGCTTCTCATGCCAGCGGAATGGAGATGAACGCCATAGCATCGTCCATCATAGGCGGAACGCTCCTTACAGGCGGCGTGGGAAACATTATAGGCACATTCTTCGGCGTTCTTTCGCTGAGCACTATACAGAATATAGTTTCCTCTGTCGGTCTTGATGAGGCATGGTGGACGGGAATAACAATAGCGGCTATGCTCTGTCTTTTCCTTGTTATACAGAGCGTGGTTCTGGCGCGTAAAAAGAGGACATAAGGCATAGGCTAAGGATCGGAGGTAATACATATGAGTTATAAATTTTGGTTTTGTACGGGTTCGCAGGATCTTTACGGTGAAGAATGTCTGAGAAAGGTGGCTGCAAATTCGGCAAATATTGTGGAAATGCTGAACGGCGGCAAGGCGCTGCCCTTTGAGATAGTTCTGAAACAGACTCTCATAAGTCAGGAGACCATAAGAAAAACGATGAACGAAGCAAACAACGACCCTGAGTGCGCAGGTGTTATTACATGGATGCACACATTTTCACCGGCAAAGATGTGGATAAACGGACTGAGAGAGCTGAGAAAGCCCCTTTGTCACCTGCTTATACAATATAATGAAGAAATACCCTACGATACCATAGATATGGACTTTATGAATGAGAATCAGTCGGCTCACGGCGACAGGGAGTACGGACACATAGTCAGCCGTATGGGTATCGAAAGGAAAATAATATTCGGGCACTGGAGCAGTCTGAGCGTATGGGAAAGGCTCGCAAGATGGATGCGTACTGCTGTGGGAATTGTTGAATCATCTCACATACGTGTCTGCCGTGTGGGCGACAATATGAATAATGTTGCCGTAACGGAGGGCGACAAGGTCGAGGCGCAGATCAAATTCGGCTGGGAGGTCGACCATTATTGTGTGAATGATCTTGTGGACTATGTGGACAGAGTTCCGAAGGGAGATGTTGAGGCTCTCACCGAGGAATATTACAGCAAATATACAATGCTTTACGAGGGGAGAGATCCCGAGGAATTCCGCAGACACGTGGCTGTTCAGGCGCAGATAGAGCTTGGAACGGAAAAATTCCTCAGAGACGGAAATTATCATGCAATTGTGACCCATTTCGGTATGCTCGGCGGGCTTAAGCAGCTTCCGGGACTTGCAATTCAAAGGCTTATGGAAAGAGGCTATGGCTTCGGCGCAGAGGGCGACTGGAAAACTGCGGCTATGGTAAGGCTTATGAAGATAATGACAAAGGGAATACCCGATGCAAAGGGAACTTCATTTATGGAGGATTATACATATAATCTTGTTGCCGGCAAGGAGGGCATTCTCCAGTCACATATGCTTGAGGTCTGTCCGTCTGTTTCCGACGGAGAAATTTTCGTCAAGGTGGCGCCTCTTTCAATGGGAAACAGAGAGGACCCCGCACGTCTTGTGTTTACTTCAAAAACAGGCCCCGGCATTGCCGTATCCCTTATAGATTTAGGCAGTCGTTTCCGTCTGATTATTAATTCGGTGGAATGCAAGAAGGTTGAAAAGCCTATGCCGAAGCTGCCTGTTGCCACAGCATTCTGGACGCCGAAACCAAGTCTTGAGGTTGGCGTTGAAGGCTGGATAATGGCAGGCGGCGCACATCATACCGCATTTACATATGACCTCAGTGCCGAACAGATGGCGGACTGGGCAGCCGCTATGGGCATAGAGAGCATTGTTATAGATGAGAATACGAGAATCAGAGAATTGAAAAACGAGCTTAAGTGGAATTCTGTTTTATACAGATAACAAAAGGGGGCAATTTTATGCTTGAAGAGCTTAAAATGAAGGTTTATGAAGCCAATATGCTGCTTCCCAAGTATGGGCTTGTTGTATTTACATGGGGAAACGTCAGCGGAATCGACCGTGAAAAGGGACTTTTTGTAATTAAGCCGAGCGGCGTTGACTATGATAAAATGTCGGCTGAGGATATGGTTGTTATGGATATGGACGGAAACAAGGTGGAGGGACGGTATAAGCCCTCCTCCGACACTCCCACACATCTGGAGCTTTACAGGGCTTTTCCCGAAATAGGGGGAATTGTGCATACTCATTCCTCCTATGCCACAAGCTGGGCGCAGGCAGGAAGAAGCATACCCTGTTACGGCACGACCCATGCCGACTATATGTATGGGGAAATTCCCTGCACACGCTGCCTTACGAAGGACGAGATCGAGGAGGCATATGAAAAAAATACGGGGCTGATTATTGCGGAGCTTTTCAGAAAAACCAACAGGGATCCTATGGCTGTGCCTGCTGTGCTTTGCAAGAATCACGGTCCCTTTACATGGGGAAAAGACCCTCACGAGGCTGTACATAATGCCGTTGTGCTTGAGGAGGTCAGCAAAATGGCATATCGTGCCGAGCTTCTGGGTTCGGACATAAGACCTGCCCCCAAGTCATTGCAGGATAAGCACTATTTCAGAAAGCATGGGGCGGGGGCTTATTACGGACAGAACTGATATGCTGATCTGGGAAGGAATGATTATTTATGACTGACGGAAAATCGACAATTACAAACGGAAATGCCGTTTTGGGAATTGAATTCGGGTCCACAAGAATAAAGGCTGTTCTTGTTGATGAAAACAACACCCCCATTGCTTCGGGAACACATGACTGGGAAAACCGTCTTGAAAACGGAATATGGACGTATTCCCAGGACGATATTATGACAGGGCTAAGGGGCTGTTATAAGAGCCTTAATGATGATGTTTATGAAAAATACGGTGTAAAAATCAAAAGGCTTGGCGCAATGGGAATCAGTGCCATGATGCACGGCTATCTTGCCTTTGACAGGTCGGGCAGGCTGCTTGTTCCGTTTCGTACATGGCGCAACACCATGACGGGAGAGGCTGCCGAGGAGCTGACAGAGCTTTTTGATTTCAACATTCCGCAGAGGTGGAGCATAGCCCATCTTTATCAGGCAATTTTAAACGGCGAGGAGCACGTGGGCAGAATAGACTTTCTTACCACTCTTGACGGATATATACATATGCTGCTTACAGGAGAAAAGGTTCTGGGAGTTGGCAGCGCATCGGGTATGTTCCCTATTGACACCGCAAAAAAGGACTATAACAGCGAAATGCTCCGTAAATTCGACAGGCTTACAGAGCCGAAGGGATATCCGTGGAAAACGAGGGATATACTGCCGAAGGTTCTTATGGCGGGGGATAGGGCAGGTGTGCTCACAAAGGAGGGGGCTGCTCTTATCGACCCCGAAGGACTGCTTGAAGAGGGCTGTCCTCTTTGTCCTCCCGAAGGAGATGCGGGAACGGGTATGGCGGCAACAAACAGCGTTGCGCCGCGTACAGGCAATGTTTCGGCAGGCACGTCCGTGTTTGCTATGATTGTGCTTGAAAAGGAGCTTGACAAGGTTCACAGCGAGATAGATATGGTTACCACACCGGCAGGAGATGCTGTGGCTATGGTTCACTGCAACAACTGCACCTCCGACCTGAATGCGTGGGTAGGGCTTTTCGGGGAATTTGCCCAAGCCTTCGGAATAAAGGCTGACAAGGGAGCTCTTTTTGAAACCCTTTATAAAAAGGCTCTTGAGGGAAGCAGCGACTGCGGAGGACTTCTTGCCTACAATTATTTTTCGGGAGAGCCTATAACAGGGCTTTCGGAGGGCAGACCACTATTTGTGCGTTCCCCTGAGAGCAGACTTCACCTTGCCGATTTTATGCGCGCTCATCTGTATTCCGCCCTTGCCACACTCAAGGTGGGGCTTGACATACTTATGAGAGAGGAGAGCGCCGTTGTTGAGAGCATTACAGGACACGGAGGCTTTTTCAAAACCAAGGGCGTCGGACAGAAATTCCTTGCGGACGCTATGAATGCTCCTGTATCGGTTATGGAAACGGCAGGAGAGGGCGGCGCATGGGGAATGGCTCTTCTTGCTTCATATATGCTCCGCCACAGCAGCGGTGAAACCCTCGAAGCCTATCTCAAAAACAAGGTTTTCATCAAAACCGCAGCAGAAACGATAAAGCCCGATGAAAATGACGCAAAAGGCTTTGACATATTTATGGATAATTATAAAAAAGGTCTGCCCATTGAAATTGCGGCAGCCCGACACATCTGATTTTCCATTCCGCCGGCACCGGTCATCAAAAACCGTCCCGGCGGATTTTTTTTGCGGATTTTGCAGTTGATTTGGAATATTCGGATAGAAAATTACTGCTCGTGATGGTATAATGAAATAAAAAGTATTTTGAGGGAGGAAAGTATATGAAATTTATACATATTGCCGATTTGCATCTGGGAAAAAGTCTTAATGAGTTCAGTCTGACAGAAGACCAGAGGTATATCCTTGACAGCATAGCGGACATCATAAAGGAGAGGAATGTTGACGGCGTGCTGATTGCGGGAGATATTTACGACCGTTCTGTGCCGAGTGAGGAGGCTGTAGGGCTTTTTGACGGCTTTCTTACACGGCTTGTATCAATGGGAGTGTCGGTATATGCCATAAGCGGAAATCACGACTCGGAAATGAGACTGGATTTCGGAAGCAGGCTTTTCAGTGCAAACAATGTTTACATTATGGGAAAATATGAGGGTGAAGTAAAGCGCATTGAAAAAGAGGACGAATACGGAAAAATAAACATATGGCTTTTGCCGTATATAAAAATGTCAAAGGTAAGGCACTATTATCCCGATGAGGAAATAAACAATTATGAGGACGCTCTCAGATGTGTTTTATCCCACTGCGGTATTGACAAGTCGGAGAGGAATATTATCGTTGCTCATCAGTTTGTTGTGGGAAAGAATGACGACCCTGAGATAACAGGCTCTGACAGGGCGGCTGTTAATGTGGGGACTATTGAAAAGATAGGCTATGGTGTGTTTGACGGTTTTGACTATGTGGCTCTGGGACATATACATTCGTCACAGTCTGTCGGTCGGAGGGAATGCAGATATGCAGGCTCCATACTGAAATATTCGCTTCACGACAGGGAGATAAACGGCAGGGCGAAGTCGGCTGTTATTGTTACACTGGAGGAAAAAGGAAAAATATGCATAGAAAAGGCGGAGCTTGTGCCAAAACGCGACATAAGGCAGATAAGGGGAAGGTTAAGGGAGCTTATAGATAATGCCGAGGATACGGAGGACTATATTTCGGTTATACTTACGGACGAGGACAGGAACATACTTCAGCCAATGCAGCAGCTGAGGGAGGTTTATCCCAATGTGTTGTGTATGAAATATGAAAACCGTGCCGAAACGGAGGTTGAGGAGGTTTATGGCGAAGTAAAGGACAGGTCGTTTGAGGAGATAATTACGGATTTTTACAGACTTATGTTGGACAGGGAGCCGGACAAGGAGGAGCTTGGAATTCTTGAAGAAGCAGCAAAGGAGGCGGGTGTTGTATGAAACCTATAAAACTTGTTATGAATGCGTTTGGACCCTATGCGTCAATAGCGGAGATAGATTTTACGAGGCTTGGAGACGGCGGCTTATTTCTTATAACAGGAGACACGGGAGCGGGAAAAACCACTATTTTTGATGCTGTTGCTTTTGCTCTTTTCAATGAATGCAGCGGCGGAGAAAGAGGGACTAAAACGCTGAGAAGCGATTTTGCTCTGACAAACGAAGATACATATGTTGAATTTACATTTTCACACAGGGGAAGAACCTACAGAATATGCAGAAGCCCCGAATATGAAAGAGAAAAAATAAAGGGGGAGGGTGTTACCAGAAAACTGTCAAAAGCGGTTTTATACAGAGAGCCGGACGAGCCTGTTGAGGGTGAGAGAAACGTCAGAAAATTTGTAAGTGAGCTTCTGAGGATAGATTATAAGCAGTTTAAGCAAATAACGATGATTGCCCAAGGTGAATTCAGGTCTGTGCTGAATGCTGATTCCGAAACAAGAAGAAAAATACTCAGCAGGATTTTTGACACTGAGGGATATGAGAAAATGGCGAATATAATCAACTCAAGATATAAGGAATCACAGGATTCTTATAATGACATAAGAAAGGACATTGCGAGAGCCTTCAGCGGTGTAAAGTGTTGTGACGATGATGTATTAAAGAAGGACATAGAAGAAAAAAAGGATATTGACGACAAGGATATAATGCCGAATACAGCAAGGAGCATGGCTGATATTATTGAAAGGCTGACAGAGGAGGACGAAAAGAGAATTTCCGCACTTAAAGGCGAGTTAGAGGAAAAAAGGAAATTAAAGGAGGAAAAGGACAGACTGTGCGGACAGATTGAACAGGACAACAAAAATTTTGAACGGTATGACAAGGCGGCGGAAGAAAAGGCGAACCTTGGTTTGAAAAAGGAGGAGTATGAAAAAAAGTCGGAGAGGCTGAAAAGGCAGAAATGCGCCCTTGACAAAGTGGGGAGCTTTTATGAGGATTTCATAAGGGAAAAAAAGAATCTTAATGAAAACAATGTTCAGCTGAAGAAAGCAAAGGTCAGGTCTGAAGGTGCCGCTGAAACAGTCGGCAAGGCTCTTGAGGAACGGAACAGGGAAAAGGAAAACAAGGCGAAAGCGGAAAAAAACATTATGACGGCGAAAATAATCGAAAGTGAGGAGGACAAGTATAAAGACAGGGACAGTCTGAATATCAGAAGGGAAAAATGCAGCATCGAAAAGGAACGTCTGACGGTTTCTCTGAAAGAAAAAGAAAAAAACCTGAAGAATTTAGAAGGGGAAATATCACAGGGCAGGAAGCGTATTGAAGAATTGAGCGATGTTCCGGAAAGATTAAGCAAAGAGGACTACAATTATAGTCGTCTGGAGGACGAATTTAAAGAATTAAGTCGTACAGCCGGTAAAATCGCGGATATTGAGAGCTGTGAAAAAAGGAGCAAGGCGGCTGCTTATGATTTTAAGGAAAAGGAAAGTATATATTATCGGAAATTGAAGGAATACAACCGATATGAGCAGCTTTATACATCATCGTTTACGGCGGTTCTGGCAGACAGGCTCGAAGATGGTATGCCTTGCCCTGTATGCGGTTCTACGGAGCATCCCTGTCCCGCAAAGCATATTGAAAAAGATGAGGAAACGGAAATAAGCAAGGAGGAGCTTGACAGACGAAAAAATGAGAAGGACAAGGCGGAGAAAGACAAAGACGATTCTCGTAACAATATGGTGAATGAAAAAAAGTATTATGACGACATGGTAAAAAGCTTTATTAATGACGTATGTGAATTTTTGGGTTTGCCGGACAATGAACGGCCGGAATATGACGAGGCCAAGGAGAAGCTGAAGGGACTTAGTGATGATAACAGGCGAAGAAGGGAAGAATTATCGGAAAAGCTTCGGCTGATGAGGAACGAAAAGAAAGAGCTTGACAGTCTGAGAGAAAAAACCGTCAGGAGAGAGAAAGCGGCAGGGCTTATGGACGGTGAATTAAAAGACATCACAGCTTCGCTCAATAAAAGCATAAATGAAGAATCTACTTTATTGGGACGCCTTGAGGGCTATAAGGAGCTAAGGTTTGCATCTTGGGAGAAGGCTGAAGAAGAGATGGAAAGGCTCAGAAAAGAAGCGGCGGATATTAACGGAAAAATTGAAAGAAAAGAGAAAATTTATAACGAGGTCAAGGCGGAGGCAGACAAAGCGGAGGCCGATCTGAAAAGCTATATGGAGAGAGAGGAAAAGCTCAAAGGCGTTGTATATAAAAAGCGCTGTACATATGAAGCCAAACGGACCGAGTATGGCTTTGAGAATGAGGAGGAGTTTATTTCGGCGTATGTTCCGAGAGAGGAATTAAACAGGTTGGAAAAAGATATAAACGAATATTACAGCGAGGTCAGAGCAAATGATGTTTTGTTCAAGAGCGCCGCTGAAAGCATTGAAGGGAAGGTGCGCCGTGATGAAGAAAAGGCAAAGAAGGACGCTGAGGATATGGGCAAAGTCATAGAAAGAACAAATGACAGTCTTAATGAGATTTCAAGCCGCAGGAATTCAAATAAGGCAATGCTTGATATTATAACAGAGAAAACAGATGAAATGGCTGAGAGCGAAAGAAAGACTGCTATGCTTAAGGAATTAAGCGAGCTTTTAAGAGGGAATATAAGCGGTACAAACAGAATGTCCCTTGAAGCCTATGTGCAGACATCGGGCTTTGACGGAATCATAGAGGCGGCAAACAGGCGGCTCGACCCCATCAGCAGAGGGCAATATCGCTTATATCGCCATGAAAACAATGACGAAAAGAGGAACAACGCTCTTGACCTTGACATACTTGACAATTATACAGGCAAAAAGCGTCCTGTCAGCACACTTTCGGGCGGTGAAAGCTTTATGGCATCTTTAAGCCTTGCTTTGGGTTTGTCTGATTCTATAAGCGAAAGAGCCGGCGGAATAAGGCTTGATACACTGTTTATTGACGAGGGCTTCGGAACACTTGACGACAGATCACTTGGCGATGCTATATCTATGCTCAGGGAGCTTTCCACAGGCAATAAGCTTGTGGGGATAATAAGTCACAGAAAGGAGCTTAATGAGGAAATAGATAAGAAGATAATCGTTTCCAAATCAAAAAAAGGCAGTGACATAAGAATCGATACAGGAGAATGACAAGGCGCAGAAGCATACAGGCAAAAAGCGTCCTGTCAGCACACTTTCGGGCGGTGAAAGCTTTATGGCATCTTTAAGCCTTGCTTTGGGT
>CANQXR010000037.1 GCA_947627855.1 uncultured Clostridia bacterium | reverse complement strand
CCGGCTATCTCTTCCTTATCGATTATTATTTTGTGAAGTATGGAAAAGTCCTTGTATATCCTTTTCTGCTCCTCATTCTTAATCGTAATCAACTCCGTGTTCTCCGGGCTGTCCATAAGCCTTAATACATCGTCCGCCGAGGTTTTTTCACTGTCAAAAGTAATAACAAGGGTGTTTCTGTCCTCGCCCATTACTCTCTGATGTACCTCTGTGTAGCTTAAAGCTTCCAATGTGCTTCCATCTTTGAATTCTAAAGTCATTTATACCGCCTCCATTTTAATATTCGGTTGTTGTTATATCGCCCTTATAGTCGATTGTTTCTTTTTTCTTTGTGTCTTCAATATACAGACTTATTGCCGTGTGACCATATATTGCCGTTGCCTGTCTGTGAGACTGTTTGGCAAATCCAACATCAATAATTCCGTAGCCGGTGGACATATTGCCCCCTATCACGCCGCTGAAATTAGCACAATTCCTAAAGTCAAAAGCAATAAAGTCCGTGTTGGATATACTCGGATTAAAGCCTCTGTACAACCGACAGTCCTGTATTCTTGAATATCTACAGTCTGCGCCGCTTTCGCCCTCTATGCAGCTGTACCTTATTGTGGAAGGTGAATTCATTGTAAAGAACAAATTATCATAGACTGCCCCGGCCTTTTTCTGTTTTATCAGACTTACCGGGGACGAACACGTATTTGCTACCCCATACAGGTTCAGATTCTTGATGGTGACGTTGTTGGCATCTATCGTAAAAATGGGATTCGACTCATTTTCCTCTTGATCTTTGGGCTGTTCTATACTCAAAATCCGAGAGGCTGGTCCTTCAATGCAGACACTTTTATTTATGACTATACCTTCCCCGAAATCTTCATACTGAAGCTTGTATGTTCCATCCAATAATTCTATCTTCCCTCCCGGCTGCACTGCCGCAAGGGCTTGTCTTATAACGGTGCTTGCGTTTTCAGATGTACAGATATAGTCAGCATTGTTCTTTAAGGGATTTTTTGTATCATATGTGGCAATAACGATGTGAGTTCTGTTCTTTATGCTGTTTTTCAAATCAGCATTTATATCTTCCCATGCAGTCCAAACATTGCCTGTACTGTACGTCCTGTAATGAATTCCGCCAACGGGCTGAATATACATCTGAAATTTAGTATATACCGAATCAAAATCGACAATCAGTATACCTGTGTTCTGGTTGGGACCGTTGGTGATGCCTTTTTCATTTATAAAATAAACTCCGGTTGTCGTGAATTGGTTGAAATTAAGGCTGCTTTTGTAAGAAAACATAGGCAAATATTCGGAGTGGGTGTGTACTTTGTCAGCTTTGTTGTCAAGAGCCGCCTTGACCGCTTTATTTGCCACAGGATTTTCCGACAAATCATTCAGAAAGCTGTCTACAACAGTCCTATTTGCCTCTTCGTCAATGCCATCAAGTTTTTCCTTGTCTGCTGCCGACATAAAGCCCGCCGCCTTGTCAGTGGCGTTATCGTGAGTGTGCCCCGGCGGAAATATGAAATCAATAAGCCCCATATCATTCACGTTAAATCTTTCTGCATTGCTGTATCCGTGCTTTTCCCCTATATACCTCACATATCCGGCATAAGTATAAAATGTAATATGTGGTGTACCTTCGGTAACTTCGCCCCATTGGGGCTGTTTCTCATTTTCCATATTGACTACTTCAACACCATCATCAAATACGACTACATCGGTAGAGCTGCTGCCGATGTTAAATTTCGCGTTATACTTCCTCGCTCCCTGAAGTATTTCAACAGGCAAGCTTTTGGGGTCAACGACCTCCCACCCTGCAAAGTGGTTGTTGCTTTCGGTTTCGTCAATTATTGCAAAGACGCACTTAAGCTCCGCCCTCGGTGTATATACAATGTCCCCCGGCGTGTGTATGTGTTCTGCGTTGGCTTTGCTGTCGATTGCTTTCTGCGTTTTATTGGCGTTTTCGTCCAGTATGTCGGCATTCTCATTGAAGTCGTCCACATCGTAATATTCTCTTTGTTCCGGCTTTTTAAGCCTTAAATTATCCGTATATTTCATGATTTCACACTCCTACGTAGTCATCGTAAAGCTGCTTATGGGTATATGCTCTCATCTCTCCATGGGTAAGACCTTTTAATGACAGATGAGTATTATAAATAACATATGCATTTATCCCTATATTTGCCGGTACGCATTTAAGAAGCATATTTTTTACTTCCGAAATCAAAGCCTTTCTTTTTACACCTATGCCAACTGTGAGGGTATAGGGTTCTTTTCCATATTCAAAAATAAGATCCCGTCCATATGTAATGCTGCCGTCGGATTTTCCGCACAGCTTAACAAGTCTGTCGTATATCGTACTCATTGTATATGGTCTGTCGCCCATAAGCTTTATTATTATGGCAAGCCGCCGTTCCTCTATCGTAAGTTTTTCCCCTGTCAGCTGACATATTTTTTCAAGCCTTTCAAGTCCTATATCCTCAGCGCTTATTACATAGCCCTCATTTTTAAGCTTTTCGAGCTTTTCCCATAAAAGCTTTATTTCTATGTTTTCGGTGGACATAAGAGCTTTGAAATTGTCCTTATCTGCCGTTATGGGAGGCAAATAATCATATAGGTTCCTGTTATATGCCATATTTATACCTCCTCCGTTTCTATGCTTATTTCTCCTGCCGCAGCAACATAATCCCCTGTGATTACAAGATTGCTTTCTGCTCCGTTCAGCTTTACGTCATACACATCTATTACCTCGGCAACAGCTTTCACATCGGCTATAATTCCCGAAATATATATTTTCGATGTTTTGTCGGATTCCCACGTTTTGTTTATGCTCTCTATATACCCCCTGACAGCATTTTTTACAGTTTCTTTTATGTTGTCGGCGTTTGCCCTTACAGTTATTGTCAGCTCCACATTTACGGCAAAGCTCTCCGCACCCATAACAGTCACCTGATGGCCTATGGGTGCAAGTCCTATTCCGTCCCCTGTGTAATCCGCAGGATCCAGTTCCTCCTTTACCCTGTTTACAAGCTCCTTTGTGGGGGCGGTATTTTCGGAAGACGTTATTATAACCTTTACCGTTCCTGCGCCGAGCCAATCGTCTGCCCTGTATACCCTTACGCCGCCAACGCCCTCCATAGCTCCGACCTTTTCTTTGTAGTCAGCCACATTGCCGCCAAACGCAAGATTGTTTATGCTGTCATAATACCTTTGCCTGAAATTTTCTGTTTCCTCTTCGTCCTCTCCGTACACAAGGACCTCCGTAAGCACTGCACTTTTAAGCCCCTCTATATGCTCTATGGGAGTAATCCTGCCAAGCTTTTCATTTCCGATACTGCCCGATGTTTCGCATTCCAGCTCATAAACTCCATCGGATATTTTTGAAATCACCGAATAATTAAGCTCCTCAAGATTAAACCTTTTGCCAAGCACGTCAATTTCGGGCGGGCTGAATTCTCCCCTGAGAATTGCCGCAGTCGCTTCCTTTGGCGCAAGTCCTCTTTCAGCCCCTCGTCTTATGAGGTATTCTCTGCTTGCAGTGTTAGCAAACATTTCATTTATGATGTTGTCAAGCTCAATATACATAAGCTGAAGCTCCACTGCCGCAGGCGCAACAGCATCATAGATTACGCTGCCCTCTCTCTTGTCAAGGTCTGATGGCACTCTCGAAAGCATTCTGTTAAGTATTCTTTCATAAGTACAGTCCTCAAACATCAAGGCTCACCTCCTTTTGGGCTTTAACCGTTCCCTCTGTTGTATCAACATTGAAAGTCACCAGAAGGCTTCGGGCTTTCCTGTTCCTTTCAAATCCGAAATTATACACATCTGTAATTCTGTCGTCCTGCATAAGAGCTTCAGTCACTCTCTGACGTATGACGGAGCATACATAACCGTAGGACTTTCCTATAAGCCCCGAAAGCTCCACGCCATAATTATAGCTGTAAATAATATGTCTGTACCTGTCTGTGCAGAGTATTTTATATATAGCCTGTTTTACTGCCTCCAGTTTATCCGTTTTGCCCGAAATCCTCTCACTGTCATATTTCAGGTCATAGGTTTTTGAAGGGTAAGTTTTAACCGTAAAATCCTCTTTCATCAGCCCATACTCAGTTGGAGTCATTTTCAAGCACCTCCAGAATATAATACATCTGTCCGCCCTGAATCTTAAGTATAGCCAGTCTCTGACCCTCCTTAAGCCCCTCCAGAGCAGCATTCTGTACAAAAAAATTCCTTCCCAGAACAAGCTTCTGAGAAAGCTCGATCTGTAAAGGAATATCTTCGGGCAAATTTTCTTCCTGTATAACCGTACCGAATATAAATTCGACAGGCTGCTGCGCATTCACAGCATCAACCGCAGCCGTTTTTATGATTTCCAAAAACCGTTTAGCTTCATTCATAAACCATCACCTTTAACTTATCTGAATCCTCCCATAGCCCCGCTCCTGTTAATTCCGGCAAGATCAAGGCTCATAAAATGGTGTCCGTCTGAAAATTTATGTTCCGCCTTTTCGACGATCATTCTGTTGCTGACAATTATGTCCCCCAGATTCATATTTACAATCACAGAGCTGCCTCCTCTTATTCCTGTCACACCGAATACATTTTTTAGCTTAAGCTCTCTCGATTTTACGTTGTAATATCTGAGAAGCATCTGTCCCTTAGTGTTTATGTCACTTATTGAGGTTCCGAAGTCCATTTTCTCATAGTCCTGTAAAATGCCCCATCTTGACTGACTTTCGCTGTCGCTGAACACATAAAATTCCCTTTCGCCCGTTTCTTCATTGTCCACGGCTATTTTTATTTTGTTGTATACATCGTTGTCAACAGATGTTTTGTAATCATATCCCTGCAGTCGGCTTTCGTCTATGTAAACATCGGAAATCATATCCTCTGTATTTTTCAGAGTAAGCTTTCCGAAATCATCGTATAAAACAAAAATCTTTCCTGTTTTTATAAGAGTAAGGTCCGAAGCGTTGCCCAATATATCAAAAAGGCTGCCTTCTTCAACTCTTCGGGGAATTGTATATTCAGTGTCGGCAATTTCTCCCACAGTCAGATTATAGTCGTCAGCTATCATTTTTAAAAGCTCGGAATATTTCTTGTTTTCATATACATATGAATCCTTGTTTTTGAAATATCTCAGCTGGTCGTAAGCGGTAACGTCTATTACGGTGTCGTCCGCTCTTGATTTACAAAACACATATCCGTAAAAAACATTTTCTCCTCCCACAGTAAGCCTTACCGGGTTTCCCTCCTGAAAATTTATTGTGTCGTCCTTTATTACGGAGAATTTAAGTCGTCCCGGACTTCCCTTTCTTTCAAGGGTAAGGGTTATATCGCCTTTGGTAATGGGTCTGTATATCTTATCATTTTCAATAAGAAGCTCCGCCCAGACCTCATCGTCCTTTTTTACACTTGAAAGATTTGTAAACCTGTAAACTCCCTCGCCGCCGCTCACGGATTTTATAACGGACTTTGTAATCTCCTTTTTTTCCGTCTTTTTCTTCGGGCTGCTTTCAACGTCTGCCGAAGCTCCGGAAACAGTATAAACATCAAGCATCTGCTTGCCGAAATTTAGGGCGTCCCGGTGGCTGTCAAAATAGATGTCTATTCTGTTTCCCTTTATTGCTCCGCCTGTGTCCTCGGCATAGTATGTCTTGCCGCCTATCATTACCTTTGTTCCCAAGGGAATAACAGATGGGTCAACGGCTATTGTATGATTTGCCTGCGCCGTCTTTCCGCTTGCAGTAATTCCGTCAGACCACTTTCCGCAGCACAGGGCACAGGGACAATATGCCGTAACCGTAAATTTGCCCAGATATTTCTTATCGCTTTGGGGAGAATTTCCTTCACCCTGACTGACTGTGGCTCCTGTTGGTTTTATGCCGCCCTGCCAGCCCCAGCCCTGATATTTTGGGCATTTGTCAACAGAGGATATAATTACTCCGGCAGAACCCCATGCGTGTATCATCTTGTCATCGCCTAAATATATGCCTACATGACCATCAGAGGAATTTGTGAAGTAGACAGCCGCGCCCACGGGTATATTTGTCCTGCCGGACGACTCCTTCCATTTTCCCATAGCTCCTCTTGCTGTTGCGGCATTTCCGTATATGCCCGCAGCTTCATAGCATACTCTTACAAATCTCTGACAATAATTGTCATAGGCATGAGAGCCTAAAAGCTGCTTTGCCTTATTTATGGCTGTTTCAACCTGTGTAGCCATCAGACCGCCCCCTTTACCTTATGCCGCCCTTTATCCTGATATCTGTTCCCGGAAAAATAAGACTTCCGTTTGAACTGCTCCCACGTCCGGCATTTCTTGCCGCCAACTCTATAACCTCGGCGTTGGCACTGTAAATTTCAGTCCATCTGCTGCCATCGCCCAAATATCTTTTGGCAAGCCCCCACAGGGTGTCGCCGCTAGCAATGGTGTAGTCTATGTCCTCCGGCATTTTATCAACAGGCCGCTTGGTTTCAACCACAGCCTGCTTGCTTTCGCTGTCCGCCACGGCTGTGGTTTCGTTTGGAAAGCTTATAATATCAGTGGTTTTGGGCGTATATTGCAAAAGCTTTACGGAAACCTCAAAATCCCCTCCGTTTTCAGCCCTTTCTTTTATTCTGTAATCCTCTATGGTTACATTCATTTCGCTGCCATCTGCCGTTTCTCCCCTTACTACTCTGAACATAAAGCCTGTTTTGTTTATTTTGAGCTTCTCAAACAATCCGAGATAATAGGAGGCTTTCCGGAAAATATCGTTTTCATAATAGGCAAAGGGGTATTTTATGTTGGGCAAAAGACAGTCAAAGCTTATTTCCGAAAGTCCGGGCAGCTTTGTTATGTTAAACTGTGTGCTGTCTGTAAGATTTACGGTTTTGTTCTGATTTTTTATGCTGACAGTAAGACCTTCGGGAGTTATAGGCAGTCTGACATCATTTATATAGAATTCATAGCTCATGCGTGTACCCCCTCAGCCATAGAAATCATAGCCTCCTCAACTTCATCTTTAAAAATGTTTATAAATCCGTCAATATCCATTTCGGAGCTGAGATTGTTGTTGTTTACCATTTCCACTTTAACCTCGGCTGTTGTAAATGTGTTTATGCTTTCTCTCTCCGCCATATCCCTGAGCCATTTAAGATCATCATCTGTCAAGCTCAGATTCTCAGCCATATTCCTCGTGTTGTCGGCTGTGGCTGCGGAGGTTTCCGCTATACCTGAACCATAATCAGCTAAATTGGAATATTCATCTTCACCGGGAATGTTTGTATCAAAAAGCTCAGAAATCAAACCATTCACAAAGTCGGATACTTTGAAATTTCTTGCCTTATCCGCATACTCATCGATTAAAGCATACACTTTATCTAAATCAATTTCCGACAAAGGAGAAGATTTCATACCATTGAAAGTCGATTCTATGTCAGATATCGCTTTATCCCGCATGGCGTTAATGCTCTGTTCATTCAGTACAAAGTCTGCATCTATCTGTGCTGCACCAAATACACCCGCAATAGAATTATATACATCAATCATGTTCTGCATCGCATCTGCCAGCCATTGTATGTTATCAACAGCCGATATTGCCATGTCAGATATAAAGTTGATTATTGAAATACAGCCATCTTTTACCGCATTAACAACAGTATCCTGCCCGGAAATAATACCATTTACAACAGGCACAACAACCCCGTTGTAAAATTCGGACAGCGCCTTTGCTTGTCTGGCATAATTATCCACTATAAAATTGCGGAATCCCTCGCAATTGTCCCATAATAGAATTAAAACAGCAATTAAAGCAATAATCATAGCAACGATCCATGTAATAGGACAAGCCAATAATGCAGTGTTAAATCCGTACTGCGCGGCTGTTGCCATGAATGTTGTTCCGGTTTCCATTTCCAGTGAAGCAGAGTGGATTTGACTTACTAATGCCGCCGCTGATTTGATTCCGTTGCTTATAAGCTGAATTGTATTATAAATTCCCAAAGCAGTGTAATATGCTATCAATGCGACAGTCACACCCCCGATTATAGGAGCTAACCACGACCAATTATCAGCTACCACACCTGCAACACTAACCATCAAATCAAAGATTTTAATTACAACCCCCGCCATCATTGCAAAACCATTAATGACATTATTGACAGAGGTTTGAAATGCTTCACTGTTGGCAAGCTTATTCAACCGATTAAGTACAGGCTGAAACGCAATCAAAGCGTTATTTTGGAAAGACGTCCATATTTGCGAAAATGTTTTCGGCATGGATTCAAACTTTGCATTCGTTTCGTCTGCAGCCGCAAACATAGCGTTCTTCACGATTTCAGCAGTTATTTGTCCTTCCGCTGCCATATCTTTAAGCTGTCCTTTTGGCACGTCCAGATAGTCAGCGATTGCCTGAATGATATTCGGTGCTTGTTCAAGAACACTGTTATATTCCTCACCACGCAAAACACCCGAACCCATCGCCTGTGTAAGCTGCAGCATAGCGGCATCAATGCCTGCCGCTTCCGTTCCGGCAATGGTAAACTGTTTGTTCAGCTGTTCCATGAACGCAATGATTTCTTCCGAGCTGCTGAACGCATCGCCCGCCATAAGCCCAAGTTTGGAAACGGCATCAGCGGTCTGCTGATATGAACCTCTTGACCGTTCAGCGGAAAGATAGATCATATTCTGCAAATCCTGTGTGGTTTGCAAGCCGTCATTCATAAGGTTCAGACGGGCTGTCGTGGAGGTAAGCTGATCTGACAAATCAAGGGCTTTTTGAACTGTCTGAACCGAAACATAGACGGCAACAGCGCCCTTAATCATATTCATAAGTTTGTTTGCCTGTTCCGTTCCGTCCTCAACCGCACGGTTGAATCGTCCTTGCTCGTCCGTATTATCCCGGATATATCGTTCGGTATTGCCCACCGTCTGTGAAAGCCGCAAATATGCCTGATTTGCGGCTTCAACGTCCATATTTTCAACGGCTCTGTTCAAGGCTTCCTGTTCCTTCACTGCCTGATCCAACTGTCCCCGCAGCTGTTCCAGCTCGGCGTTAGCTTCGTCTGTGCCAAGATTCAGGGGATTACTTTCTATCGCTTGAATTCGCTGCCAAATAGCCGTCAGACGATTTCCCATATTGCTCATATCGGAAACAGCGCTTTCCGGGAACAAATCAGTTTGCGCTGCTGTTGCCGCTATACGTTCCTGTGTAGTGTTCAAAGTGTTCAACATATTGTTTGCACTTTGAACTTCCTTTTGAAATCTTTCTATCCCTGTTCCCGTGAAAACTTCCAAATTGTCAGACTGCCATTCAACGGGAACAGGGGCAGGGTTATCAATAAGCGGATCAGGAACATCCGGGACAACGGGAACGTGCACCGGGACAGAATTTCGTGGAGCGGCAGGTGTTCCCGTGGCAGGAGCATCAACGTTCTGCATTGCCTCTTTCATTTCCTGAATAGCAATCGCTGCCTGATTTGCCGCTTCACGCGCTCCATCAAAAGAAGCTGTATCGATGGGGTTATTCATGGAACTGTTCAGATCGTTCATAGCTGAAAGCCCAAGATTGACGGCGCTGACGATTGAATTCAAAACACCTGTGAAATTGTCCTGCAATTCAATAGCTGTGCGGATCGTTGACATACAGGATCACCTGCCTTTCTTTCACCTTTTGATGTTTTTTGCAATTTCCCTTTCCTTCTTTTTATCTTCTTCCATTTTTACTTTGATTGCCGCCACAATAAAGGCCTTTTCAGTATCGTCCAATCTGAAGAACTGCGAAGGTAAAATATGTAATTTGTGAAGGGCATAGTAAGCGAAATTAGCTTCCCAATCCCCTTCTTTAATTAGTTTTTTGCTTCGTTTACTTTATCTTCAAAGGCGATATCAAATCCCTGAAATTTCTGTACAAAAGCCGCAAGATTGTTGTATTCACCCGGATCGTCAACCATAGCAAGAAGCAAATTTTCCGGGGTTTTTACACCGTAAGAATCCTGTAATTCGGCGTTGTACAAATCAGGAGCAACCACAGAAGCAGAAATCATTTTCTGAATATAAAGCGCTGCTTTCAGCTTCGGTCGGAATATATTGGGCTTTCCGGCGACAGGAACATCAATTGTACAGGCTTCACGGATATCTTCGTTTTCTTTGGAAGTAATATGCCTGAACTCCCATTCCAGCGGCTTTCCATTTTCGTCACAAAGGGAAGATGTTGCAGCATAAAAGCCGTTTTCTTTTTTGATTTTGTTGGATTTCATAAATTTTGCAAATTTAGACATAGCTATTCCTCCTCATCATACTCAATTCGTTTCAAATCCTTCAAGATAGCTGAATTTCTCAGGCATATCCCAGCTTTCAAAGGTTCCCGAAAGCTCCTCATTCAAGGTTTCTTCTCCTGCCTTGAATTTAGCCAATATAAATGTGTCGCAAAGACAATTTCTGTGTATAATTGTCTGCCTGCCAACTGCACTTGAAGGATCTTCATTGGATACCTGAATCTCAAAATAGGGCATATATCCCGTTTTCTGATAGTTGTCTGCAAGCTCTCTCATAACCGACTGATTATAGTGAGCGCTGCCGCTCCATGTTCCCTTGCCGCCGGAGGCTTTGTGTCCCATTCCCACTTTTCCTAAAATGGGCACCTCAGTTATATTCACTTCCCACTTACTTTCAAATTCCGTAAGCTGCATAAAATTATATCTTCTGCCCTCGATCGTTATAAAGCATTCCGCCAATGCGCCATAAATAGCATCTTTGGCAATCATAACACCTGTGTCAGACATAAATCCACCTCCCTGAAATTATGCTACCGTAACGGTCATATAGAGCTTGCTCATAGCGTTTACGACCGTTACATAGTCCTTTACAACAACTGCTTTCTTGGTGTCGCCCTGCTCCACAATTACATCTGTGTCGCTGAAATTTTCAATTGCTCTTATGCTTTCAAGCTGTCTGTGATGGGCTACGATGTCCGCCCAGAGAGAAACTCTTCCGGGATTGTCGTTAGGCATAATACCAAGATATTTTGTATTGAAAAGAACAGCAATATCATTTCCGATCTGGTCTATCACCCTTACGGTCTGATTGTCCTTGAAAACATCTCCCTGCTCCGGGGTCACTGTTGTCATAGTGTTTATGTCCTCAAGCACTCTTATGTCACTGCCAACTCTGTGGAATACAAACTCGCCGTCAGTTATAGCTTTCTTAAGCTCCGTCTGGGTATAGTCCTTTTCTATGCCGTATTCTCCGTTGTATACAGTGTTCTGCAAGGATTTATTAACGGCACAGCCTGCACTTGCCCCTGTTACCCAGTACACAAGCTCAGCCCCCTGAACACCCTCTCCCGCAGCTTTATTCTTTACGCTTATAACTCCCATATAGTCAGCTTTCTTATAATCATAAAGCACAAGCTGGAATTTTACGCCGCATTCGTCCCTGAGCCTTTTTACATAGGCGGCAAAAAGTCCTTTTGTGCTGTCGTCTGTTACAACAGCCCCCATGGTGTTGAAGCTGTAAGCCTCGGCAGCGTCCAGATATTTCTGATATTCCGTTCCTGTTACGCTGCCATTATCTCCGCCGGCAAGGTTTATTCCGGGACTTTCGGCAAGCTCGTATTCATTCTTCCACTTTACAAAACCATTGTCTTTAAGCCCCGACATATCTGTCACAGTCTGTTCGTCAACAATCGTACCGCCGACTTTCGTTACAACGTCAAATAAAGCATCATTGTCCGCATTCTTTGAAACGGAAATATTTATGTCGTTTCCTCTTACTCCTCCGTAAAGAGCTTCAGCAATCTCACTTGTCGCCTTTGTTCCGGACGAATTAAGCTTGTAAGCATAAAGCGTATTTGCATTCAGAAACAAATCCCTCAGTCCCTTGAGCTTTTCGTGTGTATAGTCATAGCCGAAAATCTCAAGGCTGTTTTTCTGAAAATCTCCGTTTGTAACTTCAAATATGCGTCCATCGGGTCCCCAGTCAAGGGTTAAGGGCATAGTCGCAACGCCCCTGTCAGAAAGAGCAGCGTTAGCCTGAGCCGCCGAAACAAAATTTATATACGCTCCCGGCAGCTCTTTATTCTGTACTATAAAGGTTCCTCCGCCCAGTGCCATATTATATCACCTGTCCTTTCATATATCCTTCAATTATCTGCTCCGCCTCCGTGACCGTATAGGTTTCCTTCTCCGAAAGAAGGGCGCTTAAAATATCCCTCCTGCTGCGGAAACGCTCAGATGCAAGCAGCTGTACCTTTGAAAACCTGTTTTTCGTTTCGGGCTTTATCGCCGTGTTCTTTTTTTCTGCCATCTTGCCACCTATCCTTTCGATTTATAATCAAGAACCTCCATAAAGGGTATATCCTCCTTTGTGAGATATACAAACATATCGTAATTCACAAAGAAGTTAAGCACCCCATCAACAAATTCACTGTGCATTTTCGTACCCCTCTGGAGATTGCCGCCGACATTTATAAGCCTGAGAACAAGAAAAAGTCTGTCCGCCACATTGTTGCATTCCTCCTTTGCCCTGTCCTTGCTTTTGGGAAAATACTGAATACAAAATTCATTTTCCCTGAAATATCTTTTGTCCAGAAACAGCCTGAACGTGGGATTTATGCATGAAATAAAAAAACAAGGTTCTTTAAGACCTTGCTTCAATTCGTTCGCCCTTATCGTATATTCCTCGCTTTCCGCATTGAACTTCTCATCAAGGGCAACACTGATACCTTCAATTATTGAATTGATTGTCATTTCATACATTCCTCCAAAAATTTCTTTAATTTAGCTTCAAGTACCTTGGGAGCAATCTCCTGTATCTCCTGCTCAGAAATAGTCATCATAAACTGTCCCGGCACCCACCCTCTGTAATTTGCCGTCCGATGCCCAAACTCAACATAAGAAGCGTATTCAACAGGATTGACAATCTCAACAACAAGCATATTACCATCGTGCTTGATTTCAAGAGAGTCGGCATACTCTGTCGCATTGCTCTTTTTGCCGCTTGAAGCTTCTTCAGCAGTCTTTGAAGTCCAGCCACGTCTTAATGTGCCGCCCTGCTTACCGAAAGGATTAACCCTCTTTGTGTAGATATCGCCTTTCTTGTGGTGCTTTGAATCTTTCTTAGCAACAACTTCAATTTCTTTTGAATAATCTCCAACAGGCGTTCTTTTTATCACCTTGGCAAGAAGTCTTGCCGCAAGCTCCTTCGCACAGGCTTCAATAAATCCTTCAACATCATTTTTCTGAATCTTTTCAAGCTGTTTCTGAAAATTTTTTAATTCGGAAAAAGAAAAGCTGCCCATTTTTGCCATTATGCCCACCCCCTAAAAAGCTCAAGTCTTATTTCCTGATGAGTTGAATAAAAGGCAGGCTCGCCGCTTGCCCTGTATTCCTCGGTTATGCCGTTTTGCGTAACAACAATCTTGGAGCCGCTTTTTATATCAGCCTCAGGAGATGTAAACAGTTTTACCCCCTGAGAAACAGCCGCAGCGCTGTCAGTCTGAACTGCGGCGTTTATATTTTCATAAGACAGCCTACAAGGTAAATTTTCTATTATGGCAGTTTCCTCCTCATGGGAGATTTTCGTAATCGGGTCTTTCGTGCTTTTATATTCATATACAGTGCAAATTCCCTCATAAAGTCCCTCCTGAGCTTTCCTTGCTGCCCTTCTTGCCATCTCCAGAGCCTTCACCATCTCAACCTCCTGTAACAGGAAAATTGTTCCCGTCCATAATTAATGAGATAATCGATAAAAGCATTAAGTCTCTGCTCAGGGGTCATATTTGCTTCTCCTGTGGCAAATACAACACTTGTATCTCCCTCCTGTATCTGCCTGACGGCATAGTCAAGGTCAAGCCCTTCAATATCGTTGGGAGAAAACACCTTTTTAGACATAAAAAACTCACCCACCGCCATATCTATGGTAATGCAAACAAGCCCCTCCGGCACTTCCTCCACATTACAGTCGTTTTTTATTGTCCACTCAACCTTCTGTAAGGCAAACTGAATAAGAGCCTCATCTCCGTCTTTCAGCTTATACCCGAAAGCAATAAGCCTTTTTTTCACCTTTTCAAGCATGGGTACCACCCCTTTTTGTTATCCCCTTGAAAAAATACGGGCAATAGGTATAGCCTTGTGGTTTATATATGTGCGGTCATTCGCAGACTTTTCGCCGGAATGAACAAGGGTCCAGTTATCACCCTTTTTAAGCTCCTCATCTGTGGGGGAAAGACTTGCCTGACTTGCCTTTTCATAGCTTATGCCAAAGGGAGCAAACACCTTGCGCTGACGCATATAAAGCGTATCCTGACCGCCGTTTGTCTTGGGGTCCCTTGACATCTCATAAGGCACCTTTGCCCCTAAATCCTCATAGAAAACAGAGCCTGTGCCGAGTATATATGTTGTGTACTTGGTTCCTGCCACAACATAGTTGTTTTCTGTGGCTTCTGCCTCACTTCCAAAATAAGGAGTTACATCAGACTTCTTTATCTCGCCGTCTGCTGAGCCTTCTGTTGTCACCTTTAAAGCACCGGGAGTATCTTCAGCAGCATCGAAATAGCCCTCCACAGCAGGAAGGTCATCATCTACCACCACAAGACGGCCATTCCACGTTCCAAGCTCAAGCTCTCTTGTCATACCGTTTTCGTCAGTGTATTTAAGATGTTCAATAAGACGGAGGTTTTCAAGATTTGTAGAAACATCGCTGTGCATAAACACAAGTGAAAATTTCTTTTTGTTCGCTCCGCAGGCCTTGTTGACAGCAGAATTAAGAGTGCCGGCTCCCATAACACCTTCGCCTGCTGCGGTTATGTCATAGGTGTGCCTGTCAATAAATTCCTTGTTCTTCTTGTCTGTGGCTTTCATTGAGAAAATGCCTTCAAGAATTGCCAGAATGGTATTCTCATCAAGACCGTCCTTGTATTCCGCCACCTGTTCGGAAATATTCTGCATAAAATCCTTGCCGCCTGTTATATCATAGCTGAAATCACGTTCAAGCCATGCCTTGGCACGTCCCACCACAACAACACCCTGTTCAAAGGTCTTTGTTGAAGTCGCCGTGATATCAGTCTGACCATCATAATTAACAGCATCTCCGTCAATAAGCCCTCTCATAGCAATACGGGCATATGCAGTACCGTCCTGAGAGCCAAAAAGCCTCTTTATGTCAGGATTTCCTGCCAAAGCCCTTGATTTCTTGATTTCGTTCATTTTCAGATTCGGCACACGTCCCACCATATAGCCGAATGCCTGAGGATTAAAGCTTTTTGAATCAAACTTATCATTTGCCATAATTAATCACCTTTCCTTCTCATAATTTAGTATTCGGGTTCTGTTCCAGATAAGCGCAAAGCTCATCATATGACATTTTTGAAGTATCAACATTTGCTCCGGGCTTAATGTCGCCGGAGGCTCCGGGCTGAAATCCCTTAAATGTCTGCTTGGTCTGCTGTTTTTCCATAAACAGATAGCCGTCAGACTTCTTGACCTCGCTCAGCTGCTCATCAAAGCCCACAAGACTGCCGTCCTCCCCCAACTTTACCTTTGACATATCAATCAGACCTTTAACAGCCTTGTTGTTCCTTGCCCCTGCTGCCGCCAAAGCCCTGTCAACAGCATTGTCAAGGCGCAGCCCCGCCATCTCGGCTTCATAAGCTTTCTTCTGGTCAGCATTTAACTTCTGTAAATCCTCAATCTGCTTTTTCAGATTTTCATTGTCGCCGGCAGAGGTTTTCAGCTTTTCAAGCTGCTTGTCCCTGTCAGCCACTGTCCCTTTGAGCGTCTTGTTTTCCTCACTTACAGCATCGTAATCAGCCTTGGAAACATACTCCTTGTCAATAATTTCATCAATTACCTTCTGCGACTGCTCGTCACTAAGTCCGATACTCAACAGCCGTTCTTTGATATCCATAAATATCATTCCTTTCTTAAATAAAAAAACACCTCTTGGGCAAAGAAGTGTTTTATTGTTGACTTATGTATTTTACTGAAATATAATATTATCGTTGTCAGCTCCATTCTGTGACAGCAGAAAGGGGGTGCAAGCATGCTTTCACTTACTTTATCTTTTATAGTGTCTGTTATGGCAAATGCAGCAGCATACTACATATGCAAATGGTTAGACAGACACTTCCGTGACAACTAACCTCAGTCGCCCTTGCTGTAAACAGGGCTGAAAAAGAAGACCCTCAGAGCTGCAACTCCGAGGGTCTTTGTGTAAACATGCTATTCACTTACTGTAACATTTCTATTACAAAAAGATTATAACTTATATTCTCGGTATTGTCAACATTTTTATTCTTTTTGGATTTATTTCTCTTGACGAAGGATAACCCAACCAAAAATCCTTATTGTCTTACCTGTGCATTGGTATCACTCCCAAACGTTTTAAATAAAAAATCATTATTAAAAGACCTCGGTTCCGAAGAATACCGAGGTACGTTCCCATATTTATATATCAAGTAATCTCCTTGCCAGCTTTGAAGAATCGGTAATTTCAAAAGTCCAGTCACCGTCAAGCCATATCTCAACAGGCAGAATATTATCAAATTTCATACTTTCAAATACTCCGTCTGACCTCTGTATATCTGCCACAAGCTCAAATCGTGTAATCTTTGCCAGATATTCCTCGTCAACGGCTCTTGTAAACTCCGGCTCTCCGCACAACACCAATACAGCGCGAAGCCTTTTTACATCATAGCTTTTCCTTCCAAGTATAGGTATACTCTGAGAATGCTCATATATTTCAAGCTTAGGCTCACACCTCGCAAGCAAAAGCCTTTGGACACCTATAATATTATAAAGCTCCCCTCTCTCACAGAGAATAGTTTTTATAAGCCTTTCCATAGACTCCCCTCTTTTCACTAAAAAAGCACCCTTCGTTATCAAGAGTGCTTTTACTCAATGCTTTTTCTTTTTTTCTGCTCCAAATAATGCTTATAGCTTTCCTGTGCTTCTGTGGGCGCATCAGGTTTAATAACCCTTTCACCATTTTCCGTCCATTCGTACCAATCTTTATTTGTCGTCCAAAAATAATCTAACTTTCTCATTTTAACATCAATCCTTTCAAAATGTTAATACATTCGATTGTAAAAGCACTTGAATCTGTTAAATTTTTTGCTAATAATTCTGGTATTATTTCTTTATAATACTTTGCGTTAAATACTTTGCCAGATTCTGAATAACGTCTATCTATTGAATATCTTGATATAAATGTTTCAAGATATTTTAATAATTCTTTATTCGATACTCCCTCTCCATGTATATTATAATACGCTTTTTTAGCTATTTCAACCCCTTTATTGCCGTATTTTCTTGAAATTATATGACCCATTTCATGAGCGGCAATGCCTCTTATGTCGGCAGAAGCAAGGAAGTCATCAGTATTTAATATTTCGTTGGTTATTTCCCTGTCTCTGAGAGCCTTTGTATTAAAGGTAATTGTGTTGTTTACCGTACTCGCAAAATCATCATCGTCAAGTATGTCAAAAGTTACCGTTATTGTCTTGTCTATACCATATTCCTTCGCAGTTTCGTTTATAACGTCAATCTGTTCTTTCAGGATATCAACATCTCCGTCAAACTTGCTTATTGCATAAACATTTACATTTTTACTTTTTCCATATTCGACAAGCTCATGCTGTATTTCCTTGCTGTGTTTAACAGGCTTTGTCTTGCTCCAGTCTACACCGCCGCTCGCCATCTTGCTTAAATCTGTAAGCCCTGACTTGCCTCCACCGCCGACAAATGTGTCGTTCCACTCCTTATAGGTCATATCCGCAGGCACATAATAGGTTTTGCCCTTTTCGTCCCTTGCCGCTCTTTCTCCTATGCTGCCGAAATCATCATCAAAATAGGGGGCTGTGGCAGAACGGCAATAAACGTGAAAGGGCGGGGCAGTTGTTCCCGGCTGAAAATCAGACATTGGGAAATGCTTTCCGTCCATTGTGCGGCAGATTTCGGAAGTGTGGGAATCCAGCGTTGCCACAATTTCAAACTGTTCAACGCCCAATTCCTGAAACGCTTCTTTCTGCGCCGCAGATGAAAAGTAGGCTTCTTCCGTCATTACAAGCCGACCGGCGTTGTGCTTTGAGGTATTCATTTTCTTTGCAAGGCTGTCAATCGCTTTCTGAGGATCAGCCCCAAGCATAATATTACGGGAAAGCTCGTTATGTACTTCTTTAATAAGCTTGTTTTTGTTGTTCCATATACGCTCCGAAAAGTTGTACCCATCAGCCGCCCAAGGTTTGGCAAGTACCTTTTCAAGTTTATTTTGGTCTATCGAGGAAATGTCCCAGCCTATGTTGAAGCCTTTCTGAAACTCATAAATCGAGTGATAATAGCCGCTTTTATAAGCTTCGCCCATGGTCTTGTACACAGTATTACCCTGCTTCTGAAACAGCTCTTCAAGGCTTTGCTGTGTATGTATTTTAAGGGCTTCAAGCCTTGATATATGAAAGCGTGCTGAGGCATTTTCAAGCTCCTTTGCCCACGCTCCCGTCAGTGCATTTTCCTCTCCATGCTTTATATAGTCATGGACGTCCCACTTAAATTCCTTAAGGTCTTTTCCTGTCAACCACTTACGGGCTTCTGCAAGGGTTATGTTGTTGTTCTTTGTAAACCTCTGATACCATAGGGCAATCTGCCCCTCAAGCTGCTTCTGAGCCTGCCTGTACTGTTCTTCAATCTCCTTAAGCGCCTCCGCCCCAAGCCTGTTTTGTGCTTCTTCAAGCTGGGTAAATCTCTGTGCCCAGTATTCGCCGTTTTTCACCGAGAATCACCACTGCTTTCATTTCCCTTTGCAAGATTGTCAGATTGTCCGAAAGGATTATACTGCTGTAAAGCGTTTTCCTCCTGCTCTCTTTTCTTCTGCTCCTGAAGCCGTTCAAGCTCTCTTGCAGGATCATCAATCCATGGATGGTTCGCAATAAGAGTTTCCTCCGAAAGAATGCCCACGGATTTGCCTATATTCTCAATTACTTCCGTTTCGCTTATAAGAATATCCCGATTGAAGGTGATTGTAACTTCCTCTCCTTCAAAATTGCCCTGACCCGTATTGTACAAATGAGCATTCACAAACCAAAGTATATCCTCAAAGGCTGCCTGAAGCTCTGTTTCCATATCATTTGCATCAAGGTCAATATCAGAATACATACTCTGAATATTCATCTGATTCGGGTTTCCCGCAAGCCTGTCGTCCTTTGCATCATAACCCATGGCATTCTCAATAAGTGCCTTTTTGAAAAGCTCCAGTATGGTCTTGTAGTTTTCTGAATTTACCGCAACCTCAAGCGTTTCAACTCCGCCTTTCGTATCTCCGTCATAACGGACCTTTACCGCCCCATAAGTCGCAAGGTTTCGCCGGAATTCACCTAGGTTTTGCCCGTCATAGTTTTTAAGCACAAGAATAGTGTTGCGTGCGTCCTCCTGCATATTGTTTTCAAAGTCCGAAAGCATAATATTTATGCCGTCCTGCAAGGACTTCACCTTTTTTATAAGGGGAGTTTCATTTTCATTATATTTAAGAGCAATCAGCGGAATCCTCTGCCAGTTAAGCCCTTTAATGCCGCCGGAATTGTCAGCAGCCGTAATATGACAACCCTCTGAAGTCTTATTTCCGAAGGAATAATCCTCGACAAGCTTTGAGCCGTCCATTATAAAACGATGTATACCGTTCATGTCATATACTTCAACCTTCTGTATAACAACGGGAGCAGTTCCCTCATATCCGCTCACAAGATAAAGCCGCACAGCACATTCTAAAACAGTATGCTCGCTGTCTTTCCAGAATGGCAGAACCTCATATCCCGGAAAAAGTCTGAAAGAAAAATCTCCGCTCTCTGTGTAATAGGGATAAAGCCATGCAATACCGCTGTTCAGCATTGCCTTTCCGGCGTTCTTAATGGTTCTCATAAAGCTCTTGTTAAAAACCTTCTTAAGAAGTCTTATGTACCTTTCATTGTCACCCTCGATCACAAAGGGCTGTCCAAGAAGATAATTGACTTTCTGATCTACCATCTTTGCATATTGATTGTCAATAATCCTGTTGTTGGGAAGATTATCAACAGTTTCCGTCTTTCCGTCCTCGCCTATCATCGTTCTTTTTCTTGTCAGAATATCATGCTCATTTTCATAGTATAAATGACCTTTGATCTGCATTACACGCTGAGGCGATGCTTTCCATTTTTCAATTTCCCTTTCAAGAAATTCCCTGTCCGACATTTTGTCCTTTGCTCCCTGAAATATCAGATTTGAAATTCTTGCCGTCAGAGAATCCACAAAACCAAGCATATAACATCACCTCCTGTCAATAAATCAAAATAACAAACGCTTTTGAAGCCTATCCTTTTTACTCAAAACTGAACGCTGTGCTCCTGCTGAAGTCCTCCAAAGCATATCTCATTGCGTCCATAAGATGGTTATAGTCGTCTATGGGCTCATTTATAAGCCGTCCCTCTTTGTCCTTGTCCCAGCTGTAATTGGATATTTCCCTTACGAAATTTTCACATTTTGGATGTATAAATATCTTAAAGTCCTGTATGTAGTCAATGCCGCTTCTTACGCTGTCACGACCTTTTCGGGAGGGTCTTATACGCCTTAATCCAAGCTCAAACAGCCTGTCCACACTTTTCGGCTCTGCACAGTCGGCTATTATTTTTTCTTTGCCGTAGCCCTTTTTTATAATACTCTCGGCAATACGTTCGTTGCTCATGCCGTAGCCGTAAATCTCATCAAATACCCATATAACCTTAGCTGTAGTATCAACCAAACCACAGAATAAGGTCGTGGGGTCGTTTGTATATCCGAAATCAAGCCCGAACGCAGACTTAACCGAGTTCATACCCCTTATATCGTCTATATCAAAAACCTTTTCCTCCCAGTTTTCGTATACAAGCCCCTCAGTTATGCCCCAGTCGCCAAGACCGGCAACCCTATACCGCCTCGGATTGTTTACTTTCATTTCATCAAACAGCTTTAAGTCGTTTTTATCAAGCCATTCATTTATCATATAATTCGTTGTTATGGCAAGGGTTTCACTGTTCGGATTGTCAAAGAATCTCTTTTTAAGCCAGTGATGCTCATTCCAAGGGTTGAATGTCAGTGTAAGCTGCTTGAAAAGCCCCGTTTCCTCCGGAATAGCCCCACGAATGGATTCATCAAGCATATTGAAGTCGTTCTCATCGGTTATTTCATAGGCTTCCTCAATACAGCACCAGCACAGATACCCAACTTCAACAGTTATTGATCTAATCTTTAAAGGGTCGTCAAGCCCCCGAAAATATATCTTCTGCCCCGTTGGCAGATAAGTCATTTCAAGAG
Organism: uncultured Clostridia bacterium; assembly: GCA_947627855.1. Classification (GTDB taxonomy): domain Bacteria; phylum Bacillota; class Clostridia; order Lachnospirales; family CAG-274; genus JAJQCI01. The sequence goes on along the minus strand of CANQXR010000037.1, from coordinate 301 downwards.
GACTTTCCTTTATGCTCCACCACTCGGAAACGCCAAGCCTGTTCACAGCCCATTTAAGCTCCGTAAAGCAACTGTCCTTAAGGGTTCTGAATACCTTTCTCACAACAAGCAGATTAGCCTGTGGGTATTTCATCATATTCACAATAAACCATAGAGCCGCCGTCTTGCTTTTCTTGCTTCCTCGGCTGCCCTTACAAACCCTGTACCGCCCCTTGAAATTCCAGAATGTTTTATACCCCTTGCCTACATAGTCGGGAAGATGGATTTTACTAATATTCACAGGCAATCAGCCTCCTGAAAT
>CANQXR010000036.1 GCA_947627855.1 uncultured Clostridia bacterium | reverse complement strand
GGGGAGAAGGAGCAGAAACGAAATCCCCCCGCGGGGGATTTTGTTTCTGCTCCTTCTCCCCCGCCTGTCCCCTCGCCCTGTCGCAACCGCAGTCTTTTTGGCTGAGTTTTTATTATAATAAATATTATAGTATGTCATAAATATGTTTCAACCCTCATTTAAAATTGTACCGGTACAATTATTCAAGGTTGATAAAATAAAGAATATATGCTATAATTTAAGCAATATGTGTTCCGGGAGGTAATAACTATGATTAAAACAGCAGGTATAATAGGTTTTGGGGCATTAGGCATACTTTACGGCTCTTATATAAGTGAAAAAATAGGCAAGGACAATTTTTTTGTTATTGCGGACAAGCAGCGCACAGACAGATATAAGAGGGACGGAGTATATAAAAACGGTTCACTTTGCGATATGACATATGTATCTGCGGAGGATAAGCTCCCGCCCCTTGATCTTCTTTTTTTTGGCGTTAAATACAATTCTCTCAGCGATGCCCTCAAGCTGGCTGAAGGCTTTGCAGACAGTCATACCATATTTGTTTCTCTCCTCAACGGCATAAAGAGCGAGGAGGACATAGGTGAAAAATTCGGCTTTGAAAATGTGGTTTATTCCACTACCCATGGGCTTGATTCTCTTAAAAGCGGAAATTCCATAACCTACCGTGATATGGGCTTTTTAAGCTTTGGCAGAGTAGGGCAGGTGGGAAGTCAGAAAAATATAGATGCTCTTAAGGAATTCTTTAATTCCATAGATTTTCCCATAAATACTCCGGAGGATATGGAAAAGGCTCTTTGGGGCAAGCTTCTTCTGAATACGGGCTGCAATCAGGCCGCCGCCGTTTTCGACTGCTGTTTTGATGTTCTTCAGAAAAACGGCAGAGAAAGAGAGGTTATGACGAACGCAATGTACGAGGTTATGCGTGTGGGACAGGCTGAGAATGTTGATCTGACGGAGGACGATGTAAAGCACTGGCTGAATATTCTTGACGGGCTTAACCCCAATGGTATGCCTTCCATGCGGCAGGACACTCTTGCAAAACGTCCTACGGAGGTGGAGCTTTTTTCGGGTACAATAAACAGACTTGGCAAAAAGCATGGCATACCCACGCCTACAAATGAATTTCTTTACAGAGAAATAAAGAAGATAGAAGAAAGCTATTGAGAGGGATAATATATGTATCTGAAGCACCTTGAAATGCAAGGTTTTAAATCCTTTCCTGAAAAAATACGACTGAAATTCGGCAAGGGCATAACCGCTGTCGTAGGACCAAACGGCAGCGGCAAGAGCAATGTTGCCGACGCTGTAAGATGGGTTCTGGGCGAAGCAGGTTCAAGAAATCTCAGGGGGCAGAAAATGGAGGACGTTATATTTGCCGGTACGCAGAACAGAAAACCTTTGGGATTTGCCGAGGTTTCTCTTGTCATGGACAACTCCGACAGGAAGCTCAATCTGGATTTTGAAGAGGTCACTGTTACAAGGCGGCTTTTCCGTTCGGGCGAAAGCGCATATCTTATAAACGGAACACCTTGCCGCCGCCGTGACATACTGGAGCTTTTTATGGACACAGGCGTTGGCAAGGAGGGCTATTCCATCATAGGTCAGGGCAGAATAGATGAAATTCTTTCAATCAAGTCTGAGGACAGGCGTGCTCTTTTTGAGGAGGCCGCAGGAATAGTCAAATTCAAGAACCGTCGGACCGAGGCGCAGAAAAAGCTTGAAAACGAACACGCCAATCTGCAAAGGGCAGAGGATATAATAAGAGAAACAGAAAGCCGTCTGGGTCCTCTTGAAAAAGCGGCGGAGAAAGCCGAGGAATATATCAGGCTTGCCGAAAAGCTTAAGCAGGCTGACATAAACATTTTCGTGCTTGATGCAGAAAAGTTTGAAGTGCAGATCAAAAAGCTGAGCGAGGCTGCGGAGAGTCTTGCCGTGCAGACCGATGAGGTTACGGAGGCTCTGCGCAAGGCTGAAAGAGAGCAGAACGCAAGAAAGGAAAGCTCCGAAAAAATCAATTATGAAATAGATGTGCTGAGCAAAACCATAAACGAGCTGACACTCAGCCGCAGTGAAAAGCTGAACGACATAAATCTTCTTAATAATGATGCCGAACATATGAACAAGGATATAAGGCGAATAGAGGACAGCATCAAAGGTGCGCTTATTTCCGAACAGGAAAAAAATGGGCTTATCGAATCGGGCAGAACCGTTATAAGGCTTAAAACGGCAGAGCTGAAAAATGCGGAAAACAAGGCGGCTTCGGCGGAAAACGATTACGCCGAACTTCGGAAAATGCTTGCGGAAACGGAAGAAGCCCTTGCCGCATACAATGACAGCATAATAGACATAATGGAAAAGATTGCCTTTGAAAAGGAAGAAGCCGCCAAAACCTCACAGCTGATTGAAACAAACAATTCACAGCTTGCGAGGGCGGAAAGTGAAAGACTGATAAACGAGGGAATGCTGAATGAAAAGCTGACCTCCGTAAAGGCGCTTGAAAACAGTCTGGGCAGTCTTGGTGAAAAAGCGCTCACCCTTGAATCGGAGCATAATTCTTTGCTTGAGGAAAGCCGTCTTGCAGCCCAAAAGGCTCAGCAGCTTGACAAGGCTCACAGAAGGGCTGTTTCTGAGCTTAATGACTGCAAATCCCGCATTTCTATTCTTACCGAGCTTGAAAACAGCTATGAGGGGTATTTCGGAGGCGTAAAGGCTATTCTCAGACAGAGGGACTCAATGTCATCAAAGGGCATCTGCGGCGCAGTAGGCGAGGTTATAAGTACAGACAGAAAATATCGCCTTGCCATAGAAACGGCTCTCGGCTCCTCTCTGCAAAATATAATAACAGAAGATGAGGAAGCCGCAAAGCAGGCAATAAATTATCTGAAAACGACCGGAAGCGGAAGGGCGACATTTATGCCCATAACGGCAAGCCCAAAATCGACCTTTACGACCAAGCCGGAAATAACAGGCGCAAGGGGCTTTGTGGGAATGGCTGACTCCCTTGTGGGCTGCGATGAAAAATACAGAGGAATAATTCTTAATCTTCTTGGCAGAACAGCCGTAATAGACAATATGGACAACGCTGTAGAGCTGGCAAAGAAAATACGCTATTCAAACAGGATAGTTACGCTTACGGGAGAGGTGCTCAGTCCCGGCGGCTCTATAACAGGCGGCTCCAAGGCAAAAAAATCAGCCGGCATACTTTCAAGACGTGCCGATTTGAAGGAGCTTAATGAAAAGCTGAACAGCCTTAAGCTTTCACGGGACAACGCTGCGTCTGAGCTTGAAAAAATAAACTTCAACCTTGACAGCATCAAAAAGGATATTGAAAAAAACCGACAGGAATTCAATCGGAACAATCTGTCACTGTCTACTGCTGAAGCAAGACTTAACTCCGAAAAGCATTCCGCCGCCGAAATCAAAGCCAGAATGGACAAGCAGGGCGAGGAATCGGCTCTTCTGAAGGATAAAAATGCTTCTGCCGCAGTCCGTTTGAAAGACTGTGAGGGCAGGCTTGCAGACCTCGAAAACCGTCTTAAGGCTTTAAACGAGGGGCTTGATAATTCAAGGGGAGAAAATTCGGATCTTCGTGAAGAGCTTGACGAAAAATACAGAATACTTACACAGTGCAGAGTAGAAGCGGAAAAAATACAGGCTGAGCTTTCGGGAGAAAATGAAAAAGCAGAGCGTTTGCAAACCGAAACGGAAGAAATAAGAGCCTCCATTGCCGAGGGCAGAGCGGAGATAGAATCTTATAAAAAAAGAATAGACAACAGCAGACGTGAAGCCGAAAAAAAATCAAAGGAAGCAGACGACATTGACACTGAAATAGCAGGTCTTAACGAAATGCACGACAATATGCTCAGAGAGCGTTATGAGCTGAGCGGCATAATTTCAGAAGCCGAAAGCGACATAAAAGGTTACAACGAAACCCTTGTCAATCTGAATTCTGAAAAGACAAGGCAGGAGGAACGCCTTGAAACAGTCAAGGAAAAAAATAAGGCGCTTTTCGATTCTATGTGGGAAACCTATGAAATAACCTATCCTGAGGCGCTGAGGGCGGAAAAATCCGAGCTTTCCCTGCCTGAGCTTCATAAGCTTTCCGCCGATCTCAAAGCAAAAATAAAGGGGCTTGGCAGTATAAACCCAACCGCCCCCGAGGAATACAGACAGACCAAGGCAAGGTTTGAATTTCTGAGCGAACAGAAAAATGATATTATAAAGGCGGAGGACGATCTCAGACAGATAATAGATAAGCTTGAAACCCTTATGAGAGAGCAGTTTACCAATCAGTTTAAGATCATAAATGAAAACTTCAAGCAGGTATTCAGGGAGATGTTCGGAGGAGGGCACGCAGACATAAGCCTGTCGGACGAAAGCGATGTTTTGAATTCGGGCATAGAAATAAACGCTCAGCCCCCCGGCAAAAAGCTTCAGAGTATGCTGCTTCTTTCGGGCGGAGAAAAGGCGCTTACCGCCATGGCGCTGCTTTTTGCCATATTAAGAATGAAGCCGTCGCCATTCTGCCTTCTGGACGAAATCGAAGCGGCGCTTGATGATTCCAATGTAACAAGATATGCCAAATATATAAAGCGTCTTTCGGATACAACTCAGTTTGTAGTTATTACGCACAGAAAGGGCACTATGGAGGAGGCTGACTCGCTCTATGGCATAACAATGCAGGAACAGGGCATATCAAAAATGGTATCGGTCAGCCTTAAGGAGGCAAATGCCCTGTCAGATCAACAAGGAGGTTAAAACCAAATGGCATTATTTAATTTTTTCAAAAGAAACAAGGATAAAACGGCGAATGAGGAGGAAAACACAGCGCCGCTTACGGAGGAAGCCGTAACCGAGGAGGAAACTGAGGAAACCGAAGAAACCGAGTCGGCGGCTGATGAAAAATCCGAAGAGGATCCGGACGTTGTATATGAGGATATAACGGACATAAGCGAAATTATGCCCGAAGAAGAGGAAAATGCAAATATAAGCGAGCCTGAACCGCAGGTCGGGGATAGTGATGACGAGCTTGCCTGGGAAAAAGAGGAGCAGTCTGCGGAGGAGAAAAAACAAGGCTTCTTTTCAAAGATCAAAAAAGGACTGCTTAAAACAAGAAATAATATCCTTTCGGGAATAGAGCAGGTTCTCGGAGGATTTTCCGAAATAGACGACGACCTTTACGATGAGCTTGAGGAAGCCCTTATTATGGCGGATATAGGTGTGGAAACCTCCTGTGCAATAATAGATAAGGTCAGAAAGCTTGTAAAGGAAGAAAAGATAAAAGAGGTATACAAGGTAAGGGAGCTTATTGTGCGGGTTATTTCCGATATGCTTGTTCAGGGGGATTCTCCTCTGGAGCTGCCGTCACCCTCCGTGCTGTTGGTCATAGGGGTGAACGGCGTTGGCAAAACCACCACAATAGGCAAGCTTACAAGCTATTATAAAAATGAGGGCAAGTCGGTTATGCTTGCCGCCGCCGACACATTCAGAGCCGCTGCCATAGATCAGCTTATGGTATGGGGCGAGCGCAGTAACACGACCGTAATCAGGCACAGCGAAAATTCCGATCCTGCCGCTGTTGTGTTTGACGCTGCGGCAGCTGCAAAAAACAGAAACATAGACATTCTTATTTGCGATACTGCGGGCAGGCTCCATAATAAAAAGAACCTTATGAATGAGCTTGCAAAAATTTCAAGGGTCATTTCAAGAGAATATGAGAATGCCCATAAGGAGGTTTTTCTCGTTCTTGATGCAACTACCGGACAGAATGCTCTCCAACAGGCAAAGCTTTTCAAGGAAGCGGCGGATATCACAGGCATAATCCTCACAAAGCTTGACGGAACAGCCAAGGGCGGCATAATAATAGCTATAAAAAACGAACTTCAGATACCCATAAGATTCATAGGCGTAGGCGAGGGAATAGACGACCTCAGACCCTTCAATGCCGAAGAATTTGCCAAAGCACTGTTTGAATAATCAAAAATCCCTCCTGTTGAAAGCTGTATTTTTCAACAGGAGGGATTTTTATATGAATATGAATTATTTTTTGGCTTTCTTTTCAGCCTTTGCCTTTGCTTTCTTTTCCTTTTTGATTTCCTTCATTTCCTGAGGTGTTTTATAGCCTTCAAATGAAACAATATAAAGCCCCGCCACCTCAGCCTTTACTGTTTTTTTCGTAGGTATGGCATTATACAGATATTTATCGGCAAAAAATGTAATTATCTGAGGACCTACCTTGGCCTTTATAAAATACATTTTCATTGCTTTGCTGAGCTTTGGCGTGTTTTCCTTGACTACCTTTGGCAGATTGACATTTTTCATATTGTCGTGCTTCTTGTCTATAACATACATTGTAACACGCTCTTTCATTCTGGCTATCTGCTGCTGTTGGTCGTCATATTTGTTTGACGCCCATCTGTTAAGCATATATAATCCTCCGAGCAGTACAAAAAGCAAAACAACAAGTATAAGAAGTATGTCCGTTCCCGAAAGATGAAAGCCGTGAGAAGCATTCTCGGCAGCCTCGGTTGCATTTGTAAGCAGTGTCGTTAATTTAAACATTAATTTATCTCCTTTTCACATAGTAATAAATGTCGGTAAATATGATTATAACATATTTTTTGAAATTATGGAATACTGTTTTAAAGAAATGTAAAAAAAAATACGGCTTCGCCGACCAGCCTGCGGCAGCGTGGGGGCGAGGCGGGCGAGGGCGAGGGGAGGGGGAGGGCGGCGCAGCCGCCCTCCCCCTCCCCTCGCCCTCGCCCGCCTCGCCCCCACGCCGCCGCTTTCCGAACCGCCGTACGGCGTGTTCGGAAAGCGGGCGGAATGCGAAGCCTCCCATAAGCTTATGCGAATATTGTTGAGAGTATGCTTACCGCATCGGTTTTTATAATAGCCTCTCCATGCTCCGTAATATAAGCCTTAGCCACAGGACCGGAAGTCTGTTTTGTACCGTATTCCGACAGCATAACCTCTATGTTGTCCGTTCCCACATCGTTTCCCGATGCAGGTCTGTTGAGGATAAGGTAATAGGAATCCTTGTTTTTATACAGAGAGCTTTCCCCAGAAAAAACAGGGGATATTCTTTTTGCGCTGTTTGCCGCATTGTCCATGGTTTCAAAGCAGTATATCGTAACCTTTGAATTTTCACTGTCAATACTGTTTTTAACCACATCCTTAACGTCCAGAAAATCATCAAGCTTATACCGCCCTATGCCCTTGCTGTCGGGACGCAGATCCAGTCCGCTTTTGAGGTTCTCCGTGTTCTTTACCTTTGAAATAATAATCATAATCCCGTCCTCGACAGGCATTGCTTCAATCATAAGAGGCGTATTGTCAGGTCTGAAATTACAGCTGTTTTTTGCTTCGTCCAATATTTCTCTGAAAAGCTGTCTTGTTTTTTCCGATTCGTATGTAAGGTCGGTAATATTAATGTTCCTGTCTATAAGGTCTTTGGCAGTCAGTGTAAATTTGATCTGACTGTCACTGATTTTTTCCATCTTCATTATATTCTCACATCCTTTTAGGGTCGCTTATTATTAATTTTATTCCGCCACAGCAATTCCTGCGACCTTATTAATAGTATAAAGTTTTTTTCGTCCGATGTAAAGTGGATATTTAAGTTTATTTTTCATATTTGCATTAGAAATTCATTAATAAATACTTTTTGGGCATAGCAGAGTTTGATGACGGAGCGTACATTGGCGCTGTTCCGGAAGGCAGTTTGACACATTGACGGCGGTATGATATAATTTTTTGGCAAGACAGTATTTTCTTCAGGAAGAGTTGTAAAGAGAGCGGCGGCGGTTTTTTATGTATTTATGTAGGTATATTCATCGGTGTGTTTTCGGCTGTGCCCTGTTTATCAAATGTTTTAATGAATTTTTAATAAACTGTTAATCACAGCATAAACGTAGTGCTTTATACTTGAGCAAAACAGTATTTATGTGCAGATATTCTGTTTTTTTGATCCGCATAATTTTAAAAGAATTCATGAAAGGAACAGATTATGGATAAGAAAACTAAGGCCTTGATTATAGAGGACGAAATAAAGCTGGCAAGATTTGTCGAGCTGGAGCTTAAGCACGAGGGCTATGACGTTGTTGTTGCAAACAACGGCAGAAAGGGGCTTGAGCTGTTTGAAAGTGAAAAGCCCGACATTATACTGCTTGACCTTATGCTGCCGGGGCTGAGCGGCATAGAGGTTTGCAGAAGAATAAGGAAAGAGTCTGACGTTCCTATTATAATGACAACGGCTAAGGGAGAGGTTATGGATAAGGTTCTGGGGCTTGACAACGGCGCAGATGATTATATAACAAAGCCCTTTGCTATCGAGGAGGTTCTGGCGAGAATGAGAGTTGCTCTCAAACACAGAAAAACATCGGTCAGCACAAACAGCAGTCTGCTTACGGTGAAGAATCTTTCCCTTGACCTCAGCAAGAGAACAGTCAGACTTGACAACAACAGCATAGAGCTTACAAAGAGAGAATTTGACCTTCTTGCATATCTTATCAAAAACAAGAACATAGTCATTTCGAGAGAGCAGATTTTAAACAAGGTCTGGGGATATGACTATTTCGGCGAAACAAATGTAGTCGATGTGTATATAAGATATCTGAGAACCAAGATAGACGACAAATTCGGCGTAAAATTCATTCATACAATTCGCGGTGTTGGATATTATGTTAAAGACGATGAAGACTAAACTTACAAACTGGTTCAGACGAATACCCATAGGCAAAAAAATAACCTTCCTTTACGGAGGTGTATTTGCCGTTGCCCTTATACTTACCTCTGTTTTTATATTTACCAATCTTTGGTATTATTACAGGGACAATTCAAAGAAAGAACTGGTTGAAACCATAAAAAGCATTGAAAAGTATATAAATGACGGCGGCGATGTAACGGCGCAGAACATAAACGAGCTTATAAAAGACAAAAACATCGATGCAAGAATTATAATAAACAGCGGCATTGAGCCTTCTGCGTCCACAAACCCCGGTATGGCGCCGGAGGCTTCGGCATTCAATGGCAAAATAAAGCTGAGAAGCTATGATTATATGGGCGAAAAATATCTGTACTGCGAAAAAACAGTGCAGCATAACGGAAACACCTATGTTATACAGGTTTTCGGTCTGTATAAATATGAAGCAAATCTCCTTAAGCTCTCCGCCATATTGTTTGTGGGGGTAAATGTGTTCGGCATTATAGCGGCATATCTCATAGGTGTGCTTATAAGCAGAAAATTCCTGAAGCCTATAACGGAAATTACGGAAACGGCGGAAAAGATAAGCATAAGCGATCTGAACCTGCGAATAAATGTTCCGGAGGCTGATGATGAAATAAGAATGCTGGCTCTTACATTCAACGATATGATAAAAAGGCTCGAAAATTCATTTGAAAACCAGCGGCAGTTTATTTCAGATGCGTCCCACGAGCTGAGAACGCCTATATCCGTTATACAAGGGTATGCAAACCTCATTTCCAGATGGGGCAAAAGCGATCCCGATGTGCTGAATGAGTCAATTGCATCTATCAAAAGCGAAACAAAATATATGTCGGATATGGTTAATCAGATGTTATACCTTGCAAGAGGTGAAAAGAATGAAAAGAAAGTTGTAAGAACGGTTTTCAGTCTGAATGAGCTTCTCAACGATGTTTCAAGGGATATTGAGGTCATGGCGGACGACGTGGATTTTTCATACAGTGAAAAAGGCGATTTTTACGTATACGGCGATGAAAACCTTATAAAACAGCTTGTGTATATTTTTCTTGAGAATGCTTCAAAATACGGCAGGGAAGAAAACAAGAGGATAAGTCTGCGGCTTGAAGAAAATACGGAGGGAGACCCCACAATAGAAATAGAAGATAACGGAATGGGCATAGCCGAAGAGGATATCCCACATATATTTGAACGGTTTTACAGGGGCGACAAGTCGAGAAACAAGGAAATTCCCGGCACGGGACTTGGTCTTTCCATAGCAAAGTGGATAGCCGATATACACAATGGCAAAATAGACGTTAAAAGCATGCCCGGCGAGGGAACGGTTTTTAAAATAACCTTTCCCAAAACGGATAAGCCCGAAGGCTGATTCCGGGCTTAAAGCTATATAAGCGGCATATAATACTGTTGCCGAAGCGCAGATGTGTACTCTGTGTCAAAAAAAGTTGGGGACATAGCTGTCGGTTATGTCCCCGGTTTATTTAACAAAGAATGTTATCAGAAGTCGAATTTGTTTTCGGTTTTTCTGAATTTAACAAGCTCCTTGATCATAATTGTTACGTAATCAAGCTCATTTGAATTGAGATTGCGCAGAAGAGAGTCCACAACAAATTCTCTCTGATCTCTCGGTGATCTGTGGTCTGTTTCGGTTACGCCTACGATATCTCTCCTTATAAGATCATCAACCGTAATGGAGAAGAAATCGGCGAATTTACAGAGATTTTTAATAGATACACCTCGTTTTCCTCTTTCTATAAGTCCCAGTGTGCTCGGAGATATATCTATAAAATATGAGAGATCCTCAAGAGTGAAATTTCTCAGCATTCTTTCATACCTTATGTTTTCACCTATATTCTTGTTGTAATCTATGTTGAATTTGTCCATGTCATTTGCTGTTTTCGTAGTTTTCATAAAATCCCTCCATATTGCTTTGATAGATATATTATAACTTTATTTGTACTTTTTTTCAAATTTTTTTGTTATACATCTGCTGCGCAATATCTACCTCTTTTCTTTCATTTCTTTAAAAGGTCAGCTTAAATCACTACGCTGCGTCTTTTCTATTAAAGATAATACACTATTTGTAAAAAGTCAAGAAAAAAATACAAATTTGTCGATTTTTATTGACAGAAAAGGAGCGAGGGACTAAAATAAAAGTGTAATTAAACAATAGCATTAATTACAGCACGACATTCATATTATATATAATGACTATATAAATGGGAGGTATAAATATGAGAAAAAAGATTGTTTTATGCACCTTGATTTTATTGTGCATTTTTATGTATTCAGGGGTCACGGCGTTTGCCGATGATTCTTTGGGGCTTGTGCCTATTGAAAACACCGACTATTATATTAAGCAAGACGGCTCCGGCTTTTATGTCAACATAACCGATTCGGAGGGAAACAAGCTTGTTGAAACGGATTTCAGAGATGTAGAGCCTAGGCTTGGGGAATATGACACAATAAAGGTGTGGTACCCCGAAGGAATGCAGGATCTCAGCGCCGGACTTCTTGACAAGAATCTGAATGTGATAGTTCCAAGGGATTTTTACAGTTCTGTGGATTTTGTGGAAAAGGACGGAAAGGTATATGCCAAGGCGGAGAGTGCTTTCGGGTCTGAGAGTGTGCTTTACGAAATCAACACAGGGGACGAAAACACGGAAGCTCCATCGGAAGAAGATGCCGGTGGGAACAGCGGCGCAGAGCTTGTACCTATTGAAAACACCGACTATTATATTAAGAAGGACGGCTCCGGCTTTTATGTCAACATAACCGATTCGGAGGGAAACAAGCTTGTTGAAACGGATTTCAGAAATGTAGAGCCTAAGCTTGGGGAATATGACACAATAAAGGTGTGGTACCCCGAAGGAATGCAGGATCTCAGCGCCGGACTTCTTGACAAGAATCTGAATGTGATAGTTCCAAGGGATTTTTACAGTTCTGTGGACTTTGTGGAAAAGGACGGAAAGGTATATGCCAAGGCGGAGAGCGCTTTCGGGTCTGAGAGTGTGCTTTACGAAATCAACACAGGGGACGAAAATGTTGAAGCTCCATCGGTGGAGAATTCTGAGGTAAACGGTGGTGCAGAATCTAACAAAGCCTGCAGCAGTTGGGCTGAGGAGAGCATACGTATTGCCGAAGAGCAGGGTCTGGTGCCCCAAGACCTTCGCTGCGACTACACCGGAAATATAACAAGAGGAGATTTCTGCCGTCTTGCCGTACAGACATATATAGCTGCCTCCGGCAAAGATGTTGACCTCGATGCACCGTCGCCTTTTATTGATGCAGACGATCCGTATATAACAGCCGCTTATGCTCTCGGCATTGTTTCGGGAGTTGGGAACGACAAGTTTGCACCGGACAACAATATCACAAGGCAGGAGGCTGCCGTTATGCTCAACAATCTTGCGGCCGCCCTCGGAAAGGAAAACAACAGCCCCAAAACCGAAAAGTATGTTGACGAAAGCTATTTTGCAAAGTGGGCAATCAATGAAATTTACAAGGTTTCGGGTATGAAAAGCGGCGACACATATGTTATGATGGGAACCGGCGAGGGCAAGTTTTCGCCGTGGATGAATTACACAAGGGAGCAGGCTATTGCCACAATGCTCAGACTTTACAGCTGTTAATATTATTTTCACTAAAAAGGGCAGCCTATTATTGACTAAGGCTGCCTTTTTATGTTGTTCAATATCTTTCTATATCTATTTTATGGACTCTGCATTCTATGCCGAGGTTTTTGCTGCATATTTCATTGAACCGACCGCAGTTGTCGCTGCAGTAGAATACGTGCTTTGCTTTTTTGTCATCTCCCGACATATTATGCTCTTTTAAATAGTCCTTCATTTTATGGGCTGTTTCTGCTGCGGGGTCTACTATATTGACGTCCTTTCCCATATAGTCGCTTATGGTTTTTTTGAGCATAGGGTAGTGGGTGCAGCCCAGAATAAGTGAATCTATGTTTTTGTCCTTCAGCTCTCTGAGATATGTTTCCGCCGTAAGTCTTGCTATGGCGTTTTCCGTAAAGCCCTCCTCCGCAAGAGGAACAAACAGGGGACAGGGCTTCTGATATACGACTATGCCTTCCCGTTTTTCCTTAAGCTTTTTTTCATATGCGTGGCTGTTTATGGTTGTATTTGTTCCTATAACTCCAACTCTGTTGGTTTTTGTTACCTTAAGACAGCTTTCAACGCCGGGGTTTACCACCTCTATGATAGGTATATCGAATTCACGGCTTAAAATGTCATAGCAGTTGGAGCTTATGGTATTGCAGGCGATTATGACGGCTTTGACATTTTTGCTTATCATAAAGCGCATTATCTGTCTGGAAAATTCCGTTACCGTTTCCTTTGATTTGGAGCCATAGGGAACTCTTGCGGTATCTCCGAAATATACGGTGTCCTCAAGAGGCATTGCGTTTATGACCTCCCTTACAACGGTAAGTCCGCCCACACCGGAGTCAAATATACCGATTGGTCTTACGTCCATATTACCTCTCCTCTCCCGAAAGGGCAGCTTCTATAAGCCTGTCGACAAGCTCTGATGTGCTGATGCCCTCATGCTCAAACAGCATAGGGTACATACTTATGGAGGTAAAGCCCGGCATGGTGTTTATTTCGTTGAATATAATGTCGCCGTTTTCCCTTACAAAGAAATCAACCCTTGAAAGACCCCGACAGTCAAGGGCCTTATATATTTTTGCGGCATATTTCCTTATTTTTTCAACGGTTTCGGCAGGAAGTGCGGCAGGTATGACCGTACGGGATTTTGCATTGTTATATTTTGCGTCATAGCTGTAAAATTCGTCCGCCGCAAGTATTTCGCCTACGCCGGCAATTTGTATGTCAAGATTTCCAAGAACGGCGGTTTCCACCTCATGTCCTGCTATATATTCTTCAATAATTATTGTTTTGTCGTTTTCGGCAGCAAGCAGAATGCCCTTTTTTGCCTGTTCTCTGTTTTCCGCCTTAGTAACGCCTACGGAAGAGCCTGCCCTTGAAGGTTTTATAAAACAGGGATAGCCAAGTTTTTTTTCTGTCTTGTCGAGGATTTTTTCCATATTATCAAGCTCATGTCTGTATGTCGTAATATGCTTTGCCTGCGGAATTCCCACATGGGAGGCTATAATTTTTGTATAAGCCTTATCCATAGCGGCAGCTGACGACAGAACACCGCAGCCGACATAGGGTATTCCCGACATTTCAAAAAGCCCCTGTATAGAACCGTCTTCGCCGCCCTTGCCGTGAAGAACGGGGAATATAACATCTACGGGTATGCTTTTGATTTTATCTCCGACTATTCTGAAAAAGCCCTTATGCTCTGTGCTTGGGCTGAGAATACAGCTTACGGCATATTTTTCCCAGCTTCCGTTTACAATATTGTCAACGGAGCCGTCATAAAGCTTCCATTCACCTGTTTTGGTTATATAAATAGGTATTACCCTGTATTTATCCTGCGATAAATTTCTCATTACCGTGGTTGCCGAAATTTTTGAAATATCATGTTCGGAGCTTTTTCCTCCGAAAATAACTGCCACGACCTTTTTGCTCATAGTACATCCCTCTTTTCTTATTTTTCTATAATAACTTTTTTAAACCATAATGTCAACAGCATTAATCCATTATATGCAAATATACGTCTTTTTTCCATAAAACTTATATGTTTTTGCTTTGCCCCACCTTCAAAACCGTCAGATGACGGTTTTAAAGGTGGACCGGTGGGGGCCTCGGCGATGGGGACAGGACTTCAGGGGGAGGACAGACAAGCTGTCCTCCCCCTGAAGTCCTGTCCCCATCGCCGAGGCGTGCAGACCGGGGGCTTATAGGATTATTTTTTCAAGAGAGGCGAGCCACAAATCGCAGCAGGCATCGCTTGGCATTCTCCAGTCGCCTCGTGGGCTAAGGGACACGCTGCCCACCTTTGGTCCGTCGGGGATTGCCGAACGCTTATATTGCTGACTGAAAAATCTTGTGCAGAATTTTCTGAGCCAGCCGAGTATGGTTTCTTTACTGTATTTTCCCTCATAAGCTATACAGGCAAGGCGGAAAATTTTATCGGGAGAAAAGCCCAATCTCATCATATTGTATAAAAAGAAATCATGAAGCTCATACGGACCGACTATATCCTCGGTGACCTGTGATATTTTGCCTGTTTTGTCGGGCGGCAGAAGCTCAGGCGAAACGGGAGTATCCAATATATCGTACAGAACCTCGCCAAGCTTTTTGCTGCCGGAAAAATCGGCAAAATATTTTATGAGATATCTTATAAGGGTTTTTGGTATGGAGCAGTTTACGCCATACATCGACATATGGTCGCCGTTATATGTGGCAAAGCCGAGGGCAAGCTCTGACAGGTCGCCTGTGCCTACCACAAAGCCGTTATAGCGTGATGCGAGATCCATAAGAACCTGTGTGCGCTCCCTTGCCTGTGAATTTTCATAAGTAAGGTCGCATACGCTTTTGTCGTGACCGATATCCCTGAAATGACCTGTCACGGCGTCCTTTATATTTATTTCCTTAAAGCTTGTACCAAGAGCATCGCAGAGAAGCTTTGCGTTTTTATGGGTGCGCTCTGAAGTGCCGAAGCAGGGCATTGTGACCGTTATTATTCCTTTGGGGTCAAGTCCTGCAAGTCTGAAGGCTTCAACGCATATCAGCAGTGCGTGGGTGGAGTCAAGTCCGCCGGAAACCCCTATCACAACATTTCCCACACCTATATGAGTCAGTCTTTTTTTAAGTCCCATAGCCTGTATGGATATGATTTCCCTGCATCTTTCCTCACGCTTTTCTTCATCACCCGGAACAAAGGGCATAGGATCTACAAATCTGAGCAGATCGTCATTTACAGGAGCAATAAAGGGATATTTTATAACCTCATAGCCCCGCTGTTCGTTATGGAAGGAAGTATTTCTTTGTCTTTCCGTGTTTATAAGGTCGGTATCTATATCGGAAATGCAAAGTCCGCTTTCAAAAAGCTTGCTTTCATTCAGAAGCCGTCCGTTTTCGCAGATCATACTGTGACCCGAATATACAACGTCGGTAGTCGATTCGCCGTTTCCTGCGCAGGCATAAACATAGCCGGAAATAAGTCTTGCGGATTGATTTTTTACAAGGCTGCGTCTGTATTCGGCTTTGCCTGTTATTTCGTTTCCTGCGGAGGGATTGAGTATTATATTTGCTCCGGCGAGGGCGTGATATGACGATGGGGGGATAGCTGCCCAGAGATCCTCACATATTTCTGCGGCGAAGCATACACTGTCAAAGCCATCGGGCGAAAAGAGCAGCTTTGTGCCGAAGGGAACCTTTTCTCCAAGAATCTCGGCAGTTACCGTTTCTTCAAAAGCCTTTTCAAAATATCTTTTCTCATAGAATTCATTATAGTTTGGTATATATGTTTTGGGAACAAGTCCGAGAATTTTCCCTCCATATATAACGGCAGCCGTATTATAAAGCTTATTTTTATACACATACGGAAGCCCTACGACTATAAGTGACGAAATATCGGCGCATTCACTCATTATTCTTTCAAGCCCTTTCAATGCGCCTTTCAGAAGTGTGCTCTGCAAAAACAGATCGCCGCAGGTATAGCCCGTAATGGAAAGCTCGGGAAAGACGAGAGCCATAACGCCTTTTTTTTCGGCTTCTTTTGCGATTTTTATAATATTGTCGGCATTATATTCCGTATTTCCGACCTTTACTTCGGGACTTGCCGCCCCGCATCTTAAATATCCGTAGTTCATATGCTTTTTATCCCCTTTGGCAGTGTCATAATGTTTCATTAACAAATTATATCACAAAAAATGTATTTTATCATTCTTTTTTTCAAAAAAATTAAAATTATTACTTGTCTGTAATAATAAAGTCAATGCGGCTGTCAGTGCAATTTTTACAATTATTTTCATATTTTGGTTGAAAGCGGAGGTGGAAATATAGTATAATAGCATATACAGATTTGCGGGTGATAAAATATGGAAGCTATTCTTACAACTGAGGGCGTTGTTGAAAACATAATATATTTTAATTCCGAAAACGGATATTGCGTTTTTTCCATGGCGGACAGCGAAAGCGAAAACGACAGGGAGCTTGTTTGCGTGGGGCATCTTCCCGATATACACGAGGGGGAGAGCATAAAGGTTACGGGGAACATAATAAACCACCCCACCTACGGGCGGCAGCTCAATGTCAGTTCTTACACCAAAACTCTGCCAAAAACGGAAAGAGGAATGGAAAAATATCTTGGGTCAGGGCTTATAAAAGGCATAGGGGCAGGTCTTTCAAAGAGAATAGTCAAGATGTTCGGCGACAAGACCTTTGACATAATAGAGAGCGATCCTCTGAGGCTTGCGGAGGTCAGAGGCATAAGCAAGGCAAAGGCTATGGAAATAGGCGCTGTCTTTCACGAGCAGGCAGAGCTGAGAAGAGTGGTCGTTTATTTCGACAAATACAGCATAAGTCCCGTATATGCCATAAAAATATTCAATCGCTATGGCGAAAGAACGATAGAAACGATTGAGAAAAATCCTTACAGGCTTGCCGATGAAATACAGGGGATAGGTTTCAAAACCGCCGATATGATAGCCTTTAAAATGGGTATCGATGAAAATTCTCCGAACAGGATAAAGGCAGGCATAAAATATGTGCTGAATCTGGCGGCTCAGAACGGACACACACATCTTCCCCTTGAAAGTCTTATACGAAATGCGGTTACTGTGCTGAATGTAAGCGAGGAAATGATAAAGGATATGACGGCACAGCTTGCAGCCGAGCAGATGATATATTGTGAGAAAAAGGGGGATATTGTAAGGATATATCTGAATATATATCACTATGCCGAAAACTATACCGCAAGAAAGCTGTTGGAGCTTGACAGGACGGCGGAGAAGGTTCCGTTTGATTTCAAGGAGGACATAGCTTATCTTGAGAATACCCACGGAATAAAGCTTGCATATGATCAGAAAACAGCCGTAAAGGAGGCTATGGAGCAAGGCGTTGTCGTTGTTACGGGAGGTCCCGGAACAGGCAAAACCACCACCATAAACGCCATAATAAAGCTTCTTGAGGTGGAAAAGTATGAAATAGTCCTCGCTGCGCCTACGGGCAGAGCGGCAAAGCGTATGACTGAGGCGACGGGGCTTGAAGCGCAGACCATACACCGCCTTCTGGGAACAAGCTATATATCGGAAAACAGCAGCCGGCAGATATTTGAAAAGGACGAGGACAATCCCATAGAGGCAGATGTGCTTATAATTGACGAATGCTCAATGATCGATATTATTCTTATGTATAATCTTCTGAAGGCTGTGCCCCATGGCACGAAGGTTATAATAGTGGGCGATAAGGATCAGCTTCCGTCTGTGGGTGCAGGCAGCGTTCTTAAGGATATTATAAATTCCGGCTGCATAAAATCGGTCGTGCTGAGCGAGGTTTTCAGACAGGCGGCAAAGTCGGACATTGTTCTGAATGCCCATAAAATCAACAATGGAGAATATCCCGATCTTTCAAAAAAAAGCTCCGATTTCTTTTTTATCAGGCGGCTTGATATAAATGATGTCGTGAATGAAATAGTGGGGCTGAATAAAACAAGGCTCCCCAAATATCTTAACTGTGATGCCGTAAGAGATATACAGGTTTTAACGCCTATGAAAAAAACGCCTTTGGGGGTAACAAATCTCAATATAGTTTTACAGGAGGCTTTTAATCCCAAAAGCCCCTATAAGAATGAAAGGGAGTACAGGAGCACTGTTTTTCGTGAGGGCGACAAGGTAATGCAGGTAAGAAACGATTACAATCTTATATGGAACATTATTGAAAACGGTGTGGAAAAGGACAGCGGAACAGGTGTTTTTAACGGTGATGAGGGTATCATAAACAAAATCGACCCTGTGGGAGAATATGTAGAGGTCATATTTGACGACAACAAATATGTCAGATATGATTTTTCACAGCTTGACGAGCTGGAGCTTGGATATGCGGTTACGATACACAAATCACAGGGCAGCGAATACAGAGCCGTAATAATTCCCGCATTTAACGGACCTGCTCTTCTTCTGTCGAGAAATCTGCTTTATACGGCAGTGACAAGGGCGAAGGAGCTTTGTGTTATCGTAGGCAACAGCGATATAGTAAAAAAGATGATAGACAACAACCACGAGGTAAACCGTTATTCTACACTTATTGACAGAATCAAGGAAATAAATGAATGTTTATAATGAAGTGAAACAAATAATACAACAGCTTATAGATATAATATATCCGAGGCGCTGTGGATTTTGCGGTCGGATAATCGATTTCGGATCAAAAGAGCCTATTTGCGGCGATTGTATGCGCTCTGCCTTTTTAGCGGATTCCTACGCATATACTGAAGATGGCTTTTCGCTGTTTGAATATACGGGAGAAATAAGAAAGGCTATTTTTCATTTGAAATATGACGGAAATAAGGCTCTTGGCAGTATTTTCGCCTGTCTTATTTACAATGCATTTCAGAAAAATGGCATAAATATGGATTTTGACGGTATTGCTGCCGTGCCTATAAGTGCAAAAAGACTTAAAGAAAGAGGCTATAACCAAACGGAGCTTATTGCCAAAGAGCTTGGAATTCTGTCGGGCATACCATATGTCGAGGGGCTTGTAAGAGTGAGGGAAACAGTGCCGCAGAACAGTCTTGGCATTTCCGAAAGAGCTAAAAATGTGATGGGAGCATTCGGCACAAACCGTTCCTTTGAGGGAATGAAGGTACTTCTGATCGATGATATATACACAACAGGCAGCACTTTAAAGGAATGCACACGGGCACTTATTGAGTCCGGCGCTGTATCTGTGAAATACTGCACTGTTGCAAAAACATTCCTGAAGAAATATGCCCCTGAGCAATTGTCGGCAGAGCAGACTGAGGGAGCCGGAATTGTCCCGAAGTAAACAAATTGACCCGGAGAGCATATATTTTAGTAAATGCTATTTTGGAGTGATTTTTTTGTATTACAGAACCTCACGCCGCAGAAGTTATATAAACAACAGTATAGAGCAATGGCTAAGAGACGGAAGAATATCCCCCGAAATGGGCAGGGGCATTGAGGCTTTCAGAGTTGAAAACAACGGAAATGATCTGATAAGAGGATTCAACAATTATACACAGTTCAAACGTGAAAAAGATTCGGAAGCGCCTATACCTGACGGGCTTGGAGGATATGTTCCGAACGGGGGCGTGCCGTTTCCTCCGGACGGGGAAAAGAGCAGACTTAACCCCATAAGCTTTGATGGAATATACGAAAGAGATATAAGACTTATGCACGACTTATACAGCGATATAAATGCCTTTTTATATCCTATTGTGGTCAAAGAGCTTGACAATATGGAATTTTCGGGAAGCTCCGTATATGACTATGATTTGCCGCAGAGAACATCGGACTCGAACGGAACCATAAAGGACGTGGATCTTGACAGAGAAACTCTCAGACAGATAGTGAATTCTGTTTACAGCAAGGCAGTTATGTCAGATGACGGTATCAATGAAATAATGCTTGACGACAATGCCCTGCTTGCGGGAAGCAGCAGAGAGGAGCTTATCAAGGCAGCAATAGAAAGCCTTGTGCTTACCGAGTTGTTTTTGTCAAGAAGACCGTTTTACAGGGATACCTCGGAGGCATACAGATATTTTAACGGAAGATATGACGGAATGAATCCTACGATGTGACGATTGACGGGTGATTTTTGCTTGTGCTGATGATGTTTGTTCAAAGCGTCATCAGCACCGGATCTCAATAAAAATAAACAAAAAATTTACATAAAAAAGAGGAAAAACATAACTTTTGACCAATATATAAATAAGGGGATGTTATGTTTATATAAATAATTTAACATCTTTAACTAACCAATGAAGGAGTTGATATTATGCGTTTTAATTTTGTAGGTAAAAATATCACTATATGGAACTCAATAAAGGAAAAGGTTGAAGCAAAGGTAGGCAAGCTGGAAAAACTGCTTCCTCCCGATGTTATGGTTAATGTTGCGGCGTCAAATACCAAAGGCGCAAACAAAATCGAGATTACTATTCCGCTTTTCAACAAAAGAATTTTAAGGGCAGAGGTGACTGACAACGATATGTCCGCCGCTGTTGATCTGGTTGTGGACAAGCTTGAAAGGCAGCTTAAAAAATACAGAGGACGCCTTAAGGACAAGAGCAAAAAGGCAGTTGATTTTGCGGAAGAGCTTAAGATTATACCGGGGGATGAAATACTTCCCGATGAATCGGCTAAGATATCAAAAATCAAGGAGTTTCCCGTTAAACCGATGGATCCCGAAGAGGCTATCATTGAAATGGGACTTTTGGGACACAGCTTCTATATTTTCAAAAATTCCGAAAGCGGCGAAACCTGCCTTGTATATAAAAGAAATAACGGAACATATGGACTTCTTGTTCCGCAGATCGATTAAAAATCATAACCGCTGTTTTGCGACAGCGGTTTTTAATTTTCGGGTTTGCGAATATTGTGGGCTGCTCAGGGGCGAGGGAGGGGTCAGCCAACAGCCGAGGGGCGGACTTGTCCGCCCCTCGGCTGTTGGCTGACCCCTCCCTCGCCCCTGACCCGTGGGGGTAAAAACCAATCAAACCGTCTGCGACGGTTTTATTGGTTTTTACCCCCACGGAACCTTGTTCGACTTAAACCGACAAATAATCATATTATACAAAAAAATGATGCAAAATATACAAAAGTAAAGCAAAACAGCAAATTTACAAAAAACAGGTTTTTGTGTTGATTTTATTGTGTTTTTTTGATAAAATATTTTTTAACTTAGGAAACATAGAATAATTCAAGATTTAGGAGGGAAAAAATATGGCTTATTACTACAGTGAACCATCGCATACTTTCAGTGAATATTTGCTTGTGCCCGGTCATACTCCGAAGGAATGTATACCTTCAGCAGTATCTTTAAAAACCCCGGTTGTCAGATTCAAAAAAGGCGAAGAGCCTTCTCTTTCCATGAACATTCCTCTTGTTTCTGCCATAATGCAGTCTGTTTCCGATGATAAAATGGCAGTCGCTCTTGCTAAGGAGGGCGGCATATCATTCATTTTCGGCTCTCAGACAATAGAAAGTCAGGCTGAAATGGTGAGAAAAGTAAAAAGCTATAAGGCGGGGTTTGTTCCGAGTGATTCAAATCTCAAGCCGACAGATACACTTCAGGACGTTATAAATCTCAAAGCGAAAAACGGTCATTCTACCATCGCCATAACCGAGGACGGTACAGCAATGGGCAGACTTGTGGGCATAGTCACAAGCAGGGATTACAGAATAAGCCGTATGGAAAAAACGGCTATGATCGCCGACTTTATGACGCCTATCGAAAAGATAATATCGGCACCCGAAGGCACAAGTCTTAAGGAAGCAAATGATATAATCTGGGATCATAAGCTGAATTCTCTTCCCATAATAGATAAAGACGGCAGACTTGTGGCCTTCGTATTCAGAAAAGACTATTCTTCCCACAAGGATAATCCTTCAGAGCTTCTTGATGCATCAAAGCGATATATCGTAGGCGCAGGCATAAACAGCCGTGATTTTGAAGAAAGAGTTCCGGCGCTGGTTGAGGCGGGCGCAGATGTGCTTTGCATAGACTCTTCGGAGGGATATTCCGATTGGCAGGCAATTACAATAGGCTGGATAAGAGAAAAATACGGCGACAGTGTGAAGGTGGGCGCAGGAAATGTTGTTGACCGTGATGGATTCAGATTTCTTGCTGAAGCCGGAGCCGATTTTGTCAAGATAGGCATAGGCGGCGGCTCCATATGCATTACCAGAGAAACAAAGGGTATAGGCAGAGGACAGGCCACAGCCGTTATAGAGGTTGCAAAGGCAAGGGACGAATATTTTGAGGAAACAGGAATTTATGTTCCCATATGCTCAGATGGCGGCATAGTACATGACTATCACATAACGCTTGCCCTTGCTATGGGTGCTGATTTTTGCATGTTGGGAAGATATTTTTCAAGATTTGAGGAGGCTCCCACTCATAAAATAATCGTAAACGGTAATTATATGAAAGAATATTGGGGAGAGGGCTCTGCAAGAGCCAGAAACTGGCAGAGATATGATATGGGCGGAGCAGATAAGCTTGCATTTGAAGAGGGAGTAGATTCATATGTGCCTTATGCAGGTTATCTCCACGACAATGTTGTAACCACTCTTTCCAAAATAAAACACACCATGTGCAACTGTGGCGCACTTACTATTCCGGAGCTTCAGAAAAAAGCAAGACTTACCCTTGTTTCTTCAACAAGCATAGTCGAGGGCGGCGCTCATGATGTTGTTCTTAAGGATAAAAGCATATCAACAGATAAATAAATCATACTGACCAAATAAAAGGAAAACCGGCTTTTGCTTGTTTTCCTTTTTTATTTTATATGGGCTGCCCGGCATTTGGGTATGATATCGCCGGGGCGATATCATACCCAAATGCCGACCATCGGGGGAGCGGAGGGGGAAGGAGCAGACGCAGCAGAGGGAGCGGACTTGTCCGCTCCCTCTGCTGCGTCTGCTCCTTCCCCCTCCGCTCCCCCAGATTGTCCGAAAAACATATGAAAATCATAAATAAAATCTTTATTAGTTTTACGTAACGAACATAAAAAA
>CANQXR010000035.1 GCA_947627855.1 uncultured Clostridia bacterium | reverse complement strand
GGGCAGGGAAAAGGGCAAAGGGCGGACGCGTCCGCCCTTTGCCCTTTTCCCTGCCCCTCCCTGCGCCCCCACGACCCCGCTCCTGCCAACCATCTTCGATGGTTGGCAGGAGCGGGGCAATTCACTAAAGGAGGCAAATAATAATGATAAGATTCAATAATGATTATAGCTGTGGAGGACATGAAAGGATAATAAAATGCCTGACCGATATAAACGATGAAAGCTTCGGAGGTTATGGCACAGATGAATGGTGCGAAAAGGCAGGCGAGGTTATAAAAGACCTTATAGACAATAAGTCGGCAGGCGTGCATTTTCTCACAGGCGGAACACAGACCAATTTTACAGTCATTGCTGCTGCTCTTCGTCCGTTTCAGGGTGTTATTTCTGCCGAAACGGGACATATAAACGTACACGAAACAGGAGCCGTGGAAAACTGCGGACATAAGATAATTACGGCAAAAAGCTCAGACGGCAGGATTACGGCAGAGCAGATAAACGAAATTGCCGGACAGTATGCCAGAAGCGATATTAAAGAGCATATTGTCTGCCCCAA
Organism: uncultured Clostridia bacterium; assembly: GCA_947627855.1. GTDB lineage: Bacteria > Bacillota > Clostridia > Lachnospirales > CAG-274 > JAJQCI01. The sequence goes on along the minus strand of CANQXR010000035.1, from coordinate 23,373 downwards.
AATGGTTTATATTTCTTTTCCGACTGAGTATGGCACTATATATTCAAGGAAGGAATTAAAGGATATAAGTGATGTCTGCCGCAAATATGGTATGTTTTTATTTATAGACGGAGCAAGACTCGGCTATGGTCTTGCAGCTCCCGAATGCGATGTTACACTTAAGGATATAGGGGAATACGCCGATGTGTTTTACATAGGCGGCACAAAGTGCGGCGCATTTTTCGGCGAGGCTGTAGTTATTACAAATTCCGGAATCGATGAGAGCTTCAGAAGCTATATGAAACAAAACGGAGCAATGCTGGCAAAAGGTTGGCTTTTGGGACTGCAGTTCTACGAGCTTCTGAAAGACGGACTTTATTTCAGAATTGCAGAACAGGCGGTCAGATATGCCATGAAAATAAAGACTGCCTTTAATGCCTATGGCATACCCTCGTATATGGAAAGCTGCACAAACCAACAGTTTTTTATAATGCCGACATCACTTCTTGAAAGCCTGAAGGAAAAATATACATATGAGTTTGAAAAAACAATAGATGAAAGCCATACCTGCGTAAGATTCTGCACAAGCTGGTACACAAAGGAAGAACAGGTACGGGAGCTTATAAACGACGTACACAGCCTGCTTCAACCCCGTACATCAGACTCATAAAATCAACCCTGTCACTGCACTTTGCGAAATGGCTGTGTATACCGACAAAATGCAGTTGAAAAAAAATCTGCGAGGTGTTATTATATAGTTATAACCGACTATACTGCGGGCAGGCGGCGAGGGGGCGATGGACGAAGGGGGAGGAAGATAAGACCCCCAAGGGGTCTTATCTTCCTCCCCCTTCGTCCATCGCCCCCTCGCCCCCCAGACTGTCCGAAAACTCAATTTTCACAAACAATAATCACCACTTTGTGGATTAAATTTAAAGAATTTTGCACTCAATTCTCCACCTGATAGCTATTATCGCCGGTTAGGTGCGGTGTAAAAAACCACTTTAAGGTTTTATAAGTTGGTTTTCGGACAGTCTGCCCCATTGGTCCCCCATTTCCGACGACCGCCTTCAGGGCGGTTGTCGGAAATGGGGGAGCAGCCCATTATTTTTAGCGTGCAGGTGATAATTATGGAATATTATCGTGAAGAAGAAATAAAAAATATAGAAAGAACAAGGGAGATAACAAGCTCCCTGCCATCGTTTTGCACAGGCTTTTTCAGATATATAAGAGAAACAACATCGGCAAGGACACGTCTGGGCTATGCAAGAGATCTTAAGATATTCTTCAGCTTTATGACAGAAAGGAATCCGGAGCTTAAAGGCAGGGATATCTCGGAAATAAGCATCAAAAATATGAATATGCTTACGGCGGACGATATTGAAGAATATCTTGAATATCTCAGCTATTACAGGCTTGAGGAAAAGGAGCATTTCAATGGCGAAAAGGGAAAAAGCCGTAAGCTGTCTGCGCTCAGACGACTTCTTTCCTATTTATATAAAAAGGGAATGATATCACAGAACCCCGGAGAGCTGGTGGATACGCCCAAAATCCACGACAAAAGCATTCTTACTCTTGAGCCCGACGAGGTTTCACGACTTCTTGATATTGTGAAAAGCGGAGAGGGGCTTTCCCCCAAGGAAAAGCAGTTTCATAACCTTATGGCGGCAAGAGATACTGCTATCATAACCCTCCTTCTGGGAACCGGTATAAGAGTGTCCGAATGTGTCGGAATTGACATAAACCATATTGATTTCGGAACAAACGGCATAAGGATCACACGCAAGGGCGGCAATCAGGTTATCATATATTTCGGCAGCGAGGTCGAAGAGGCTTTGTATGCTTATCTTGCCGAAAGAGAGGAGATAAAGGCACTTGAAGGCAGCGAAGATGCACTTTTCCTTTCCATACAGAAAAAGCGCATAAGTGTAAGGGCTGTGCAGAAGCTTGTTAAGAAATATTCAGAAATGGTTACTGTAATAAAAAAAATCACCCCCCACAAGCTGAGATCCACCTACGGAACCTCTCTTTACAGGGAAACGGGCGATATATATCTCGTTGCTGACGTATTGGGTCACAGCGATGTAAATACCACAAAAAGGCACTATGCAAAGCTTTCTGACGAAAACAGAAGGCACGCCGCAAATGTTGTTAAGCTTGGACGGGACAAGGATTAAGAAATAGATAAGAAACACATAATAAAATTTAAGTATTTCTAAAATGTTACGAAATTATTACAAAAAATCTACAAATAGGTTAAGAAAAGTGTTATAATACCTATATGTAGATTTTTTGTATTGTCTGAAAACTAAATACCGAAAAGACTTGGCAAAACATATGTGAAGCCGGAAAAAAATTATTTTACATTTTATGCTTGCATTATTACGGGTTTTATACTAAAATGAAGGTGTAAGTGGTTTAAAGTGGTTTAGAGTGGTTTGAAATTACTCTTTCAGCACATAAAAGGGCGGCGGTATTTATGTTTATGGGTGAATACATACATTCTATTGACAAAAAAAACCGAATAATAATTCCGTCCAAGCTCCGTGAGGAGCTTGGGGACAGCTTTGTCATGACGAGAGGTTATGACGGGTGTCTTTATGTGTTTACCAATGAAGAGTATAAGGCTTTTCTGAGCAAAAACCTCGGCTCCTTTTCCGTAAACAATAAAAATGCGAGAAAGTTTACACGATTCTTTACCCCTACACCCTGCGAAACCGACAACAACGGCAGAGTCCTTATACCGGAGGGACTGAGGCTCCATGCCGGAATAACAAAGGACATTGTTTCCGTGGGGCTTAACGACCACATAGAAATATGGGACAAGCAGGCGTGGGAGGAATATAACGCTGATGAAGATTTCGCCTCCGGCGGCTTTGCCGAAGAGCTTTTGTGAGAGGACACAGCTATGGAATTTCGTCATATTTCGGTTTTGCTTTCCGAGACGATCGAGGGACTTGCCATAAAGCCGGGCGGTCTGTATGCGGACTGTACTCTCGGCGGAGCAGGTCACAGCATCGAAATATTGAAATCGGGAGGACGCCTTATAGGCATCGACAGAGATGCCGAGGCTATACAGGCGGCAAAGGAAAGACTTGCGGATTATAAAGATGTCATATTTGTACATGACAACTTCAGCAATATAAAACAGATATTTAAGGAAAGATCGATAGATGGTGCCGATGGCTTTCTTCTGGATCTCGGAGTTTCCTCCTATCAGTTTGATAAGGCGGAAAGGGGCTTTTCATATAACTATGACGCTCCCCTTGATATGAGAATGGACCGTACGTCAAAGCTTACCGCTTATGACGTGGTAAATTCATACACAGGCGATGAGCTTTACAGAATAATCCGGGATTACGGCGAAGAAAGATGGGCAAAAAGAATATCGGAATTTATTATAAACGAAAGACAGCGTAAGGAGATCAGAACTACATTTGAGCTTACGGAAATAATTAAAAAGGCGATACCAAAAAAGGCAAGGCAGGAGGGCGGACACCCTTCAAAACGAACCTTTCAGGCAATACGCATAGAGGTCAACGATGAGCTTGGCATATTGGAGAGGTCAGTTGAGCAGATGGTTGAGCTTCTGAACCCCGGCGGACGGATATGTGTAATAACCTTCCATTCCCTTGAGGACAGAATTATCAAGAACACATTCAGACGCCTTGAAAATCCATGCACCTGCCCCCGTGAATTTCCCGTATGCGTATGCGGAAAAAAGCCCGTTTTAAAGATTATTTCCAAAAAACCCCTTACTGTGTCCGAAGAAGAGCTTAGGCTTAACAGACGTTCTCACAGCGCAAAGCTGAGAATAGGAGAAAAGCTATGGCCCTTATAACAAGAGAGGAAGCTTGATTATGCCGGCAAGACGAAATGTAAGAAGTGCTTCATACAACAGAACAGGATACGGCTCTTATGTTTACGGCAGTACGGCAAGAGCCTATACCGTAAAAAAAGACGTTAAAAAGAAAGAAACTCCACGTGAACCAAAGGTTGTGAAGCTTGTGGAGGGCGGAGCTATGCACAGAGTGGCTATTATCTGCATTGCTGTTTTTACGGCGATGCTTATAATTTTATTTCTTTGTCTGTATGGCTATAACTATAAGCTTGGCTCTGAAATAGCCGAGCTTCAGGAAAGCCTTGACGAACTGAAAGAGGATAATTATTATCTTGAGTCTGATTTTGACAACAATCTCAATCTTGAATACATAGAAAAGGTGGCAGTTGAAAAGCTGGGAATGCAGAAGCCTTCAAGCTATCAGATAAGATACATAAATGTTCCCAAACAGAGCTACACCATTTTATACGACGAAACACGCTCCGAAAAAGGCTTTTTCGACTACCTGAAGGAACATGATTTCAGGTCGGCAATAGGCGCTCTGCTGCATTAGGGACGGAGCGCACAGGACGGCTTTATTTCAGGGACGGTGACATAGTATGACTAACAGAAAAAGTAAAACACCGCAAAAGCGGAGGTATAGATCAAACCCAAGAGGCAGACTTACGTTTATTTTTGCTATATTCATAATCTGCCTTTCTTTTGTTGGCTTTGTAAGAGTTTTTGCCATAGGCTATTTCCATGGGGCAGAATATGAAGCAAGAGCCATAAACAATCAGGTGTCCCGTATTCAGGACAGAGTAATAAACGCAAACAGAGGAAACATATATGACAGGAATAATCAGCCCCTCGCCGTAAGCAATACGGTTTTTACGGTCGTTCTGGACGTGAGGGTTCTTTCCCAGCAAAAGGCTGAGGTTCAGGAGGAAACAATATCGGGGCTCAGCGAGCTTCTGGGTATTCCCACTTCGGAGCTTAATGAATATCTGAAGAAAGGCTCTGACGGAAAGCTTGCTTATGATACAAACTGGCAGATAATAGCAAAGCAGGTTCCCTATGACACGGGAAAGCAGATAGAGGACAGGGGACTGACCTGCGTTTATTTGGAGGAGGATACTTTAAGAACCTATCCCAACGACAAGCTTGCGGCTCAGACTATCGGCTTTATAAGAGGTGAAGCCAAGTGGGGGCTTGAGGCATATTATGACAGCGAAATGACGGGAACTCCGGGAAGGGTTTTCCGTACCTATGAGGCTGACGACTCAGTTGTTACAAGACGTGAAGAGCCTGTGAGGGGAAACAGCCTTGTCACTACTCTTGACGTTACCGTACAGCAGTATGCCGAAAATATTGCAAAGACGGCATATGACGAATATAACCCCCAAAATACATCTGTACTTGTTATGAATCCCAACACCTGCGAGATTCTGGCAAGCGCATCATACCCCTCCTTCAGTCTGAATGACCCCACAAAGATTACTCAGCTTGAGGACGAGGAGTTCAAAAACCTTTGGGACAATGTAATGACAGATGAGGAAAAGAACAACGCCATGTATACGGCGTGGAAAAATTATAATGTGACCTCCACCTTTGAGCCCGGCTCCATTATGAAGCCAATCGTTGTTGCATCGGCTCTTGAGGAGGGCTCCATAAACGTAAACGACAGCTTTTTCTGCGGCGGTATGAAGGTTGTCGACCAGTATGAAATACATTGCCACAATGAAAACGGTCACGGAACACAGACCATACCACAGGTTCTGGCGCATTCCTGCAATGTGGGAATGATGGATATAGCCTACGCCATGGGCAGAACAAAGTTTTACAAATATTTCAAGGACTTCGGCTTCGGCGACATTACAGGCGTAGATTTGCCCAATGAGGCAAGCGCACAGAATGTGGTATACACCGAGGACCAGCTTAATATAACGGAGCTTTCCACCTGCTCCTTCGGTCAGGGCTTCAACTGTACTCCCATACAGATACTTACGGCGTTTTCGGCGGTTATAAACGGCGGAAATCTTATGCGACCCTACGTGGTTTCTCAGATACTCGATGCAAGCGGCAATGTTATCAAAGAAAACGAGCCTAAAATCGTAAGGAGAGTTATATCCCCCGAAACATCGGACTGGATGAGGACGAATCTTGAAGAGGTAATAAACGGCGATGGTACGGGTACAAAAGCAAGAATAGACGGCTATGCAATAGGCGGCAAAACAGGTACTGCTCAGCAGGGCAGCAGAGAAACAAAGGACGAGTGGGTTCTTGACTTCATAGCTTATCTGCCTGTTGAAAATCCGAATCTTATATGTATGGTCACTATTGACAGACCGGAGGGCGGCGACAGTGTTTCTCCCGCTCCGCAGATGAAGGAGCTGCTTATAGACCTTATAAATACATACAATATTTCACCTGCCGACAAGGACGCGGCTTATGAGGTCGTTGGTCTTTCTACCGGCGAGGTCACTCTTGACGACTATACGGGATACAGCCTTGAGAATGCCATTTCTCAGCTTAACAATCTCGGAATAGACTATGAGCTTGTAGGCGACAGCGGCGACAGCGTTCTTAAACAGTTCCCGGAGGGCGGCACCACCATTGACAGGACTACAAAGGTGCTTCTGTATATCACAATAGGCGATGAAAATTCAAGCCTTGTGGCTGTTCCGCCGCTTACGGGACTTACTCTCGAACAGGCACAGCAGGCTGTGGATGCGTACGATTTTGATTTGGTAATTGAAAACGGCAATGCCGACCTTGAAGATGAAAACAACAATAAAGCCTCCGGCTCGGAGGAGGGCGGCGAAACGGATAATGAAGAGGCGAATAGCGAGGAAAGCTCCGGCGAAGCCGCCGATGACAGCAAGGAGGAGGGCGTAAGGACGGTTTATGCTCAATCTCCCGCCGCAGGAACAAAGGTTCCCGTGGGAACAACAGTCAAAATAAAAATGGAATAAAAGCATATACCTTTCCCGACTTTAATATATTTATTATAACAAATCGGGAAAGGTATAAACGTGTACAGACCGTCTTTAAAGGAAAAGAAAAGATTGCTTTTTGGCTTTGCCGTATATGAAATAGTGCTTATTCTTCTTATATGCAGAGTTTTTTACATACAATATTTCAGAGGTGAGCCGCTGCAAAGGCTTGCCTATGTACAGCAGACACGTGACAGGCTTATAAAGTCAAGGCGTGGGGAAATAACAGACAGAAACGGACTTCCCCTCGCCAAAAACGAAACTGTTTATTCCATAAGCGTAATATACGCACAGATAAAAGACCCAGAAGTAGTGGCAAAAAGCCTTTCGGATATTTTGGGGCTTGACTATGACAGCGTGCTTAAAAAGGTGAAGCACAGGGTTGCCCTTGAAAGGATAATGACCAAGGTGTCCGCCGAAAAAGCCGAGGAAATAAGAAATCTGAGGCTTGAGGGCGTGGCAGTTGATGAGGACGTAAAAAGAATTTATCCCGAAGGAAGTCTTGCAAGCAGAGTAATAGGCTTTGTGGGAAAGGACAATCAGGGCATAATAGGGCTTGAATCACGCTATGACGAATATCTGAAGGGAAGTCAGGGGAAAATACTCACCGAAACAGATGCACGGGGACGTGAGCTTAATTTCGGCAGGAAAACAAGAAGCGCACCGGAAAACGGCAAAACCCTTGTGACTACCTTGGACCTCAATCTGCAAAAATATGCGGAACAGCTTATAGAAAATGCCATTGAAGCAAAATCGGCTAAAAGAGGGGCAATAATAATTATGAATCCGCAGAACGGCGAAATCTATGCCATGGCAAGCAAGCCCGATTTCGACCTTAACGACCCCTTTACAATAAACGACCCCGTTCTGGCGGCAGGCTGGGACGGATATACACAGGAAGAAAAAAATAATTATCTGAACGCCATGTGGCGTAATTTCAATATAAACGATACATATGAGCCGGGCTCTACATTTAAAATAATAACCTCCTCCGCAGGGCTTGAAGAGGGCGTTGTAAGCCCCGATGATACCTTCAGCTGCGGCGGCGGACGTGAGGTCGGCGGCAGATATATAAAATGCTGGCGTTCTCCCCGAAGTCACGGCTCGGAAACATTCGTGCAGGGAGTGCAGAACAGCTGCAACCCCGTATTTATGGACGTAGCGGCGAGACTCGGAGCCGACAGGTTTTATGAGTATATGCTGAAATTCGGATTTGACAAAAAAACAGGCGTTGACCTCCCCGGCGAGGCGGTAGGCATAATGCACAAAAAGGAAAACATAGGAAGTGTGGAGCTTGCCACAATGAGCTTCGGGCAGACCTTTCAGATAACGCCCTTACAGCTTTTAAGAGCCGCATCATCGGTGGTAAACGGCGGACGTCTTATTACTCCCCATGTGGGCAAGGAAATCAGATGGGACGACGGAACGATTTTTGAAACTCTCAGCTTTGAATCACAGGAAAGAAGCATATCCGAAAAAACCTCGGAAACAATGAAAAATATACTTGAGTCCGTTGTATATGTGGGAACGGGAAACAAGGCATATATTCCCGGTTATCGCATAGGGGGCAAAACAGCCACAAGCGAAAAGCTCCCAAGAGGAAACGGCAAATATATAGCCTCGTTTATGTCCTTTGCTCCTGCCGACGATCCGCAGCTTATTGCCCTTGTGCTTATAGACGAGCCACAGGGGGTATATTACGGCGGACAGGTGGCAGGCCCCGTAATGAAGGACCTTCTGAGCGTTTCACTTCCATATCTAGGAGTAGAGCCGCAATATAACGAGGAGGAGCTTTCAAAGAAGGAGGTTGCCCCATATATTATGGAGGACTTTACGGGAATGAAGGCGGCGGAGGCAAAACTGAAGCTTGAACAAAGAGGAATGAAGCTTCTGACGGAGGGCGATGGAGATGTTGTCAAAGGGCAGTTTCCTCCGGCAGGAGAAAAGATAAATATAAACAGTCGGGTCATACTTTACCGATAGACAGGAGGGGAATACATGAGACTGGCAGATGTACTTAAAAATCTTGAATATGAGCTTATTTCGGGAGATATAAACACCGAAATAACAAATATGACAATAGATTCGAGAAAGGCGGGACAGGGCACGCTTTTTGTCGCCATAGAGGGCTTTAACGTAGACGGGCATAAATTTATAGGCTCCGCTGTTTCGGCAGGAGCGTCAGCCGTTATAATAACAAAAAATCTGGCAGAATATCCCAAGGGCGTCTGTTTTGTAAAGGTAAGGAATTCACGCTTTGTGCTTGGATATTGCGCAAAGAATTTCTATAAAAATCCCAGCGGCAGTATGTATGTTATCGGTGTAACGGGAACCAACGGCAAAACAAGCACGACCTATTTTCTTGAGGAAATATTTAAGGAACAGAATAAAAAAACAGGCGTAATAGGAACTGTTGAAATAAGGGAAAGCGGCGAAAAGCTTAACTATAAGCTTGCCACGAGCACGACGCCCGACACAATAGAGCTTAATGAAATATTAGTGGATATGAAAGACAGGGGAGCCGATGTTATAGCCATGGAGGTAAGCTCCCACGGGTTGGAGCTTTACAAGGTTGACGGCATAGAGTTTGACGTGGGAGTGTTTACAAATCTCACGCAGGACCATCTCGACCTTCACGGCACAATGGAAAATTACTTAAGAGCCAAAAGCAGACTTTTCAGAATGTGCAGAAAAGGCGTTATGAATGCCGACGACAGCTATTTTGAAAGAATGAGGGCAAGGGCAAGGTGTGACATAATTACCTACGGCATTGAAAGCGACTGCGACATAAAAGCCGAAAACATAGAATATATGATGGACAGCGTAAGTTTTTCTGTCAGATATAAGGGAAAAAGCTATGATGTAAAGCTTATGATTCCCGGAAAGTTCAGTGTGTACAATGCTCTTGCTTCTATCGGGGCGGCTCTTGCGGCAGGCGTTTCCATGGAGGATATTGTAAGGGCGCTTGGAAATATAAAGGGCGTGCCGGGAAGAATACAGAATGTTGCAAAGGGGAAGGATTTCAATGTGTTTGTGGACTATGCCCACACCCCCGACGGCGTGCTGAATATTATAAGCTCTGTGAGAGAATTCACAAAGGGCAGAGTTATAACGGTTTTCGGCTGCGGCGGCGACAGGGACAGAAGAAAACGTCCTATTATGGGTGAAATATCGGCGAAGCTTTCCGACTATTCTATCATAACCTCCGACAACCCCAGAAGCGAAGAGCCTATGGACATTATCCGTGAGGTGGAGGCAGGCGTAAAGCCCATAACGGATAAGTATGAAATTCTTGAGTCACGCAGAGATGCCATTTTCAGGGCGATAGAGCTTGCAAAGCCCGGCGATTCGGTTATAATTGCGGGCAAGGGTCACGAGGATTACGAGATTTTCAGAGATAAGACAATACATTTTGACGATGCCGAGGTGGCTGCCGAGGCTCTTGGAATAAAGGAATGATTATTATGAAAAGCCTTACTTTAAATGAAATTGCGGCTGCCTGCGGCGGTAAGCTTTTTGGCAGCGGCGATGTGAGAGTGTGTCATATTTCCACAGACAGCAGAAAGACAGAAAAGGGAGAGCTTTTTGTTCCCATAGTGGGAGAAAAATTTGACGGGCACGACTTTATAGAAGATACACTGAAAAACGGGGCGGCTGCATTTATATCCCAAAGGGAGATGGACACCTCCGTCTCCTATGTGCTTGTTGAGGACACGGTAAGGGCACTGGGGGATATTGCGGCGGCTTACAGAGAGCTTTTTGACATTAAGGTGGTGGGAATAACGGGCAGCGTTGGCAAAACCACCACAAAGGATATGATTGCCGCTGTTCTGTCTGTTAAATACAACACGGTAAAGACACAGGGCAATTTCAACAATCATATAGGACTTCCTATGACAGTGTTCAATATTGACGAAACCACCGAGGCGGCAGTCCTTGAAATGGGAATGAACCATTTCGGCGAAATAAGCCATCTTACGAAAATAGCAAAGCCCGATATAGCGGTCATAACAAATGTCGGTGTTTCACACATAGAATATCTCGGCAGCCGTGAGGGCATACTGAAGGCTAAGTGTGAGATTTTTGAAGGACTTAAGCCCGATGGCATAAAAATTTTAAACGGCGACTGCGATATGCTTGTTTCTCTCAGAAGCAGGGAGGACAACGCTTGCTTTTACAGCCTTGAAGATGAAAGCTGTGACATATATGCAAGGGATATAAGATTTTTGTCATTGGAGGAAAGCAGCTTTACAATAGTGTGTTCTGCGGGGGAAATTCCCGTAAGACTTCACGCTTCGGGCAGACATATGATATCAAACGCCCTTGCCGCCACAGGTGTGGGGCTTTATATGGGGCTTGACACAGATGAAATCAAAAGGGGGCTTGAAGCCTTCAGAAGCGGCGACAAGAGAATGGACGTTATTAAAACCGACAGATATACCCTTATAAACGATACATATAACGCAAATCCCCAGTCGGTCAGGGCGGGGCTTGACGTTATTGCGGAGCTTGAGGGCAGAAGTGTGGCTATTCTCGGAGAAATGCTTGAGCTTGGCGAAAAAAGCGCAGAATTTCATCGGGAAGTGGGAGAATATGCCGCAAAGGTCGGTGTGGACGCAGTAGTCGGAATAGGAAACGAAAATGTTATGCAGCTTACCCTTGGGGCAGCCTTTGGTGGCGCAAAAAAGGTATTCTATTATAAAACAAAGGCAGAATTCTATGAAAACGTAAAAAAGGTTCTCAAGAAAAATGACACTGTGCTTATAAAGGCTTCAAGAGGGTCGAGGTTTGAAGAGATAACGGAAATGCTGCGAAAATAAGGAGATATTATGTATACTGAAATGACAAAGGCTGTTTATGCCATACTTATAGCTTTTATATTCAATGTTATACTTTGTCCCGTTACGATTCCATTTTTAAGGCGGCTCAAATTCGGACAGAATGTAAGGGACGATGGACCTCAGAGCCACCTTGTGAAAGCAGGAACTCCCACTATGGGCGGAATAATGATAATTCTGAGTATGCTTTTTGCCTCCGCTTTTTTTCTTCGGGGCAATTATGACGGGCTTATAGTCATTTTTATGACCCTTGGCTTTGGCATAATAGGCTTTATTGACGACTATATAAAGGTGGTAAAGAAAAGGTCCCTCGGACTTCGGGCATGGCAGAAAATTCTGCTTCAGCTTGCAGTCACAGCCGTATTCATATATTATATTACGACACAAACCTCCGTGGGAGAGGGTATATATATTCCCTTTATGCGTGGTTATACTGTGGGACTTGGCTTTTTATATATACCCTTCGTGATATGCGTTGTTCTGGGAACGGTAAACGGCGTGAACCTTACAGACGGACTTGACGGACTGGCAAGCGGTGTCACTGTTCTGGTAACACTGTTCTTTATGTTTGCGGCATACGGAGCGGTAAGCGGCATTCTTCCCATAGCGGGAGCGGCAGTAGGCTCTCTTCTCGGTTTTCTGCTGTTCAACTCCTACCCTGCGAGGGTGTTTATGGGAGATACCGGTTCTCTTGCTCTCGGAGGCTTTATAGCCGCCATTGCCGTTATGTTCAGAATGGAACTGTTTCTGGTGATTGTGGGCATTATATATGTGTGCGAATCTGTTTCCGTAATACTTCAGGTGGGCTATTTCAAGCTTACCCACGGCAAGAGATTATTCAGAATGGCTCCGCTCCACCATCATTTTGAACAGTGCGGCTATAAAGAAACAAAGGTTGTGGCTATATTTTATATTGTAACTGCGATAGCCGTTCTTGTGGGCTATCTTGCAGCCGAAGGGCTGTTCTGACGGAGGGGATTCAGATGAATTATAAAAATAAAAGGGCGCTTGTGAGCGGTATGGCAAGAAGCGGAATATCGGCGGCAAAGCTTCTGAGAGGATTGGGCGCAGACGTCACACTGCAGGATATCAAAACAGAGGATAAGCTTGACATCGATATGGAGGAACTTGCGGGCATAAGACTTTTTCTCGGCAAAAATCCCGATGATATTGTTTCGGAGTATGACCTCCTTGTGTTAAGCCCCGGCGTGCCTGCCGACCTGCCCTTTATAATAAAGGCGAGGGAGTTGGGCATACCTGTCATCTCAGAGGTGGAGCTTGCATATACCGTGTGCAGTGCGCCTGTTATAGCGATAACGGGTACAAACGGCAAAACAACCACTACGGCGCTTACAGGAGAAATATTCGCCACCGAATATAAAACAGAGGTCGTGGGAAATATAGGACTTCCCTTTTCGGACAGGGTGACGGGTCTTGGGGAAAATGACAGAGTGGTTATTGAAAATTCGAGCTTTCAGCTTGAAACCATCGACACCTTCCACCCCGTGTGCGCAGCAGTGCTTAACATAACTCCAGACCATCTTAACCGCCACCACTCATTGGAGAATTATATTGCCGCCAAGGAGAACATATTCAGAAATATGACGGAAAAAGATTTTCTCATTCTGAATAAGGACGATGAGGTCACATTAGGTATGGCTGACAGAACCAAGGCGAGGGTATATTTCTTTTCACGCAGAGAAGTCCTGAGCGAAGGCGTGTGGGCTGACGAAAAAAGCATATATGTAAACATAGAGGGCATAAGCGGCAAGGTATGCGATATTGACGATATGAATATTATAGGCGGACATAATGTGGAAAATGCTATGGCTGCCGTAGGACTTGCCGTATGCGGAGGAATAAGCCTTGACCACATAAGACGTGCCCTTACAGAGTTCAAGGCGGTTGAGCACAGGATAGAATATGTTATAACAAGGGACGGAGTTGACTATTACAACGACAGCAAGGGAACAAATCCCGATGCTGCGATAAAGGCTGTCTATGCCATGAAAAAGCCCATACTGCTTATAGGGGGCGGCTATGACAAGCAGTCTGACTATTCCGACTGGGTAAAGACATTTGATGGACGTGTGAAATACCTTGCCATAATAGGGGAGGTAAAAAACGATATTAAAAATGAATGTGACAGACAGGGCTTCAAGGCGTATGAGCTTTTTGAAACCTTTGAGGACGCTGTTGCAAGCTGTATGAAAAAGGCGGAAAGCGGAGATTGTGTGCTTTTGTCGCCTGCCTGTGCAAGCTGGGATATGTTTGACAGCTATGAACAGAGAGGCAGAATATTCAAGGAAATTGTCAGGAGCTGATTTTGATGAGAAACACGGCACAAAGCGCCGGCAGCAGAACCGGAAAAAATGCAAATACAGAGGGTCCCAAGGTCATAATAGGCTCTGTTGACTTTATAATTCTTTTTGTGGTCATACTGCTTGTTATAATAGGCACTATTATGATTTTTTCCGCAAGCTATTATTCAGCCGGAAACAGCGCCGCCTTCAACAACGATATATATTATTTCCTTAAAAGACATCTTATGTATCTTGTGATAGGGCTTGTGGCGCTCATATTTTTAAGCAATTTCAATTATAAATATCTGAAGCCGTTTTTGCCCATGGCGTATATTGTTTCACTGGTTTTCCTTGTGCTCGTACTCTTCTTCGGTACGGAAATAAACGGCGCCAAAAGATGGCTGTGGTTTTTTCAGCCCTCCGAGGTGGCAAAGCTGGGGCTTATATTGTTTCTTTCATACTACATAGACAACAATAAGGGCCTTCTGTCAGAGCCACAGGGCTTTATAAGGTGTCTGATTATTGTGGGCATACCTACATTTCTTGTGGCTGTTGAAAATATGAGCACGGCGATAGTTATTGCTGCGATAGGTATAGGAATATTGTTTATAGCCACACCGAATGTAAAATACTTTCTTCCTCTTATTCCTGCAGGCTTAGTGGCTGTACTTTTCGGAATATTGAGAAAGGGCTTCAGATTTGACAGAGTTAAGGCATGGATCGACCCCTTTTCTGACGCTGAGCATACAGGCTATCAGGCTGTACAGTCCTTCTATGCCATAGCTTCCGGTGGATTCTGGGGCTTGGGTCTGGGACATTCAAGACAGAAGCTCGGCTATATTCCGGAGGCGCACAACGACATCATATTTTCCATAGTATGTGAGGAGCTTGGCTTTTTCGGGGCGGCAATTATTGTTATTCTGTTTATGATTCTCATATGGCGCGTAATAAGATGTTCAATGAGCTCCGACTCCGAATTCGGCACCCTTGTGTCAGGCGGCATAATTATTATGATAGGCATACAGGTTATTATAAATATAGCCGTTGTTACAAACACAATGCCAAATACAGGTATACCTCTGCCCTTCATAAGCTATGGAGGAACCTCTCTTATAATAATGCTTATGTCAATGGGCATAGTCCTTAACATTTCAAAATTTCACAAAGGCTAAGGGGCGGAGCTTATCCGTCCTTTTCTTATTCAGCCTGTTGCAGCCGGTACACCAAAAAATACAGGCACAATTTTTTGACGGTTGAATAGATTATAGAATAAGGCTTTGGGATGTGTGTGAATGTCTGCTGTTTTTTCCCATTCGGGAATATTTCCGCCCATACTGACAGCCGAGGAAGAGGAAAGATATATAAGTGAAATGGAGGCAGGCTCCGAGGAAGCCAAAAATATACTCATAGAAAGAAATTTAAGACTTGTCGCCCATATAGTGAAAAAATATCCCAATTATCAGAAGGATACCGACGACCTTATATCCATAGGCACAATAGGGCTTATAAAGGCGGTAAATACCTACAACTCACAAAAAAAGACAAGGCTTGCCACCTATGCCGCCAGATGTATTGAAAATGAAATACTGATGCATATAAGACAGAACAAAAAACATAAATCGGACTATTATTTGCAGGACACCGTAGGCTATGACAAGGACGGAAACGAGGTTACACTCCAGGACAGGGTCGCCGACAGCGTAAGAAGCATAGACGAGGAGGTGGAAACACGTCTTGAAATAAACAGACTGCTGGATAAAATGGGAAGTCTGCTTAGCGAGCGTGAAAAGCTTATACTCGATATGAGGTATGGTCTTTCGGGAAGGGAGGAGCTTACGCAAAGAGAAATAGCCGGAATTCTGGGCATAAGCCGAAGCTATGTCAGCAGAATAGAAAAAAAGGCTTTGGGTAAGCTCAAAAGCGGACTTGACTTGAATTAGGCGAAAATTTCGCCTGTACATATCTGACACTGCACAGCTTTTGCATTGGCAATGGCTTTTTTTATGTCCGGAAAACTTAAATGATTTATAATTTTTTAACATTTATTGTCAAAATATTTATCCGTGTTCAGGCAATAATATGTTATGAAGTTTAGTTAATCAACGGAGGTATATTATGAAAATCAAAAATTTATTATATCCGCTTCTTGTTGTTTCCTTGTCGGCTTTACTCTTTGCAGGCTGCGGAACTACCGGCAACGGCAGTACAAGCTCTGCGAGAGAGGATTCCGCAAACAGCGGTCTGACCGGCAGCGAGGAAAACGGAAGAACTGAAAGAACCCAGAATAATACTATGTCGGATAATTCCGGTATGACAGACAACAACCGTACAGACAACGGTAATACAGGCTCCTCCGCCGGTATGAGAAACGGAACAGACAACAACGGTATGGGTCAGTCGGCAGACAACACAGCAGGAGCAGCAGGAGAAGCAGGAGGCGCAGCAGACAATGCAGCGGGAGCAGCAGGCGGAGCAGTGGGAGATGCGGCTGATGCGGTAGGCGGAGCAGTGGGAGATGCAGCTGACGCAGTAGGCGGAGCAATCGACGGCGGCACCATAACAAACCGTGCAGGCAGCCTTTTCGGAAGCAGCGACGGAATAGGTATGAGAGGCTCTGAAAATATAATAGGAAACAGATTAGGCGACTGATAAAAACACCCCTGAGGGGTGTTTTACATATAACGGAAGTGAAAAAACCTTTGACGAAATATCCGTCAAAGGTTTTTGTGCTGTTTTATAAGCTTATCTCGGATTTCTGATTTGCGCTTGTGCAGCGGCAAGTCTTGCTATTGGTACTCTGTATGGCGAGCATGATACATAGGTAAGTCCTGCATTGTGACAGAATTCGATTGACGATGGATCGCCGCCGTGCTCTCCGCATATGCCGAGCTTGATGTCGGGTCTTGTGGACTTTCCTCCGTCCACAGCGATTTTAATAAGCTTGCCTACGCCGTGAGTATCAAGACGGGCAGTAGGATCGGACTCATATATATGCTTGCTTATATAATCGTTCAGAATCTTGCCTGCGTCATCTCTCGAAAGACCGTAGGTCATCTGAGTAAGGTCGTTTGTGCCGAAGGAGAAGAACTCGGCTGCCTTTGCGATTTCATCGGCAAGAAGAGCCGCACGGGGAATTTCTATCATGGTTCCCACCATATATTCAATTTCAATACCACTTTCGGCAATTACGATATCCGCTGTTTTTCTTACTATGTCGGCAACATACTGAAGCTCCTTGACCTCACCGATAAGAGGTATCATTATTTCAGGCTTTATATTTACGCCCTTGTTTCTTTTAACCTCAATAGCGGCTTCAATTATAGCCCTTGTCTGCATTTCGGGGAGTTCGGGATATGATACTGCAAGACGACAGCCTCTGTGACCCATCATGGGATTTACTTCGCTGAGGGACGCGGCCTTGGCTTTCAGGGAAGCTATGTTCTTGCCTGTAAGCTTTGCTACCTCTTTAAACTCGGCGTCCGTATGAGGTATGAACTCATGGAGGGGAGGGTCTAAAAGACGAATGGTTACGGGAAGGCTGCCCATTACGTCATAAATGCCAACGAAGTCGGCCTTCTGGAATTCTCTGAGAGATGCAAGCGCCTCTGTTCTTTCCTGCTCGTTATCTGCAAGCACAAAGCACTGCATTTTCGGTATCCTGTTTTCGTCAAAGAACATATGCTCCGTTCTTACAAGTCCTATTCCCTCTGCGCCGAAGCCAAGGGCTGTTTTTGCGTCCGTGGGGGTATCGCCGTTGGTTCTTACACGAAGCTTTCTTACGGCATCAGCCCAAGACATAAATTTGTCAAAATCGCCGGATATTTTTGCCTCAACGGTAGGTATATCCTCTGCATATATATAGCCTGTGTTTCCGTCTACTGAAATATATGAATCCTCAGTGAATCTGTGTCCTCCAAGCTCGAAATATCTGTCGGCAGCGGAAATTTTTATTTCCTCACAGCCCGAAACGCAGCACGCACCCATTCCTCTTGCAACAACTGCGGCGTGGGACGTCATACCGCCTCTTACGGTAAGTATGCCCTCTGCGACTGCCATACCCTCGATATCCTCCGGGGAGGTTTCAAGACGGACAAGAACCACTCTTTCGCCCTGAGCCGCCTTTGCCTTTGCATCATCGGCTGTGAATACGACCTTACCGGCAGCTGCACCGGGGGACGCAGGAAGTCCTTTGCCTATGGGCTTTGCCTTTGCAAGAGCGTCCTTGTCAAAGGTGGGGTGGAGAAGCTGATCAAGCTGTTTTGGATCAACGCTTAAAAGAGCCTCTTCTTTTGTTGCGAGCCCTTCCTTTACTATATCCACAGCTATTTTTATAGCAGCAGGAGCGGTGCGCTTGCCTATACGTGTCTGAAGCATATAGAGCTTGCCGTCCTCAAAGGTGACCTCCATATCCTGCATATCCTTATAGTGCTTTTCAAGGGTGTCGGCAACGTCCACAAGCTGATTGTAGATGGAGCGAAGGTCCTCATCGTTTTCATTTGCAAGGTCATTTATGTCAGAGGGTGTTCTTACACCGGCAACAACGTCCTCACCCTGAGCATCTATAAGATATTCGCCGAAAAGTCCCTTTTCGCCTGTGGCGGGATTTCTTGAGAAAAGAACTCCCGTGCCGGATTTGCTTCCCGTGTTTCCGAAAACCATAGACTGCACATTAACCGCCGTGCCCCAGTCATAGGGTATGTCGTTCATCTGTCTGTATACATTTGCTCTTGGATTGTCCCAAGAACGGAAAACAGCCTTTATAGCCTCGTAAAGCTGCTCCTTGGCCTCCTGTGGGAACGGAACTCCCTGTTTTTCCAGATAAATTTCTTTGAATTTTGCACTTACCTTTTTGAAATCTTCCGCATCAAGGTCAACATCATATTTCACGCCCTTTGCTGCCTTGTATTCGTCAAGATATTCCTCAAAAAATGATTTTGGCACGCCTATAACAACGTCCGCAAACATCATTATAAATCTTCTGTAGGAATCGTAAGCAAATCTTTCGTTTTTTGACTTTGCCGCAAGTCCTTCCACAGCCTTGTCGTTAAGACCGAGATTAAGCACGGTATCCATCATACCGGGCATAGATGCTCTTGCGCCGGAACGAACGGAAACCAGGAGAGGATTGTCAATGCTGCCAAGCTTTTTTCCGATCTTTTCTTCAAGCTTTGCAAGCGCCTCTTCTACCTGCTCAACAACCTCATCGGAAAGCTCTCCCGTCTTGTTGTATTCAAGACAAGCCTCTGTGGTCACCGTAAAGCCCGGAGGTACAGGCAGACCTATGGAAGCCATTTCAGCAAGGTTAGAGCCTTTTCCGCCGAGAAGGTCGCGCATTGAAGCATTTCCCTCTTCAAACATATAAACATATTTTTTGCTCATGGTTTTTCCTCCTGTTTATTTTTTCATAGTTTTGAGATATTAAGTATACCATACTTGTTTGGAAATGTCTACAAATATTTTCATTATTTTTAACAATTTTTTATTTTATATGTATAATATGCCTATGTTGTGGGGTTGCGGCGGGGGTGTGGGGCGATGCAGATGAAAAGGGGCAAATGAGCGGATTTATCCGCTCATTTGCCCCTTTTCATCTGCATCGCCCCACACCCCCGCGCCGCGCCCTGCCGTCCGGACCGCCTTGCGGCGGTCCGGACGGCAGGGCGGCGGAACCAATTGAGTGTGATAATATAATTAATTAAGTTCGTCTACAACCTTCTGAATTGCTGCAAGAGCATCATCGGGAAGCTTGTCATAGCCTTCCTTGAGTACAGCAAATTCCTTGATTTCATTTACTCTGTCGTTCATACGAGCCTTAAGCTGAGCCACATATTCAGGATCGTTCATATCGGGAACGAAGCCTTCCCATTCAAGAATTTCAATATCAGAGAAGGGACCCCAAGGCTTGAATTCAGCCTTCTTTTCAACAATAGCCTCAAGAATGCCAAGAGTATCCTTCGGCTGAACCTTCTTACCCATAAAGTCGCCTGTATTGACGATATAGCAGTCTACGTTCTTTTCCTCTACAAGCTTCTTGAACTTATCGTAATCATTTGAAAGAGGATAAGTCCTGAAAGGATTAGCATAAGGAACAACAACCAGCTTGTTGGGATCAACACCGGGAGCAAGTCTTTCCGCTGAGGATCTCTTTGTAGCGAGAGTAGCGCCCATTACAGAAGCAAGAGAAGCGCCCTTAAGCTTAACAACAGGAGGAATCGTAGGATCCTTCATTATCCAGAATATAGCGTTTACAGGAGCGTCTATTCTGTCAACTCTGTTGGGTGACCAAAGCTTTGATTTGATAGCACGACCGTTGCCGTTTCTGATATCCTCAGTTACAAGCTGTATCTTTCCGTCCTCGTCAAGAGTGGCGGAGCAGTTCTGAGCCGTAAGAAGATATTTATTGTCGGGGCAGCCCGTAGGATAGTCGGCTGTCTTGTCAAAATAAGTCGGCTCCAAAGCTATTGAAGCACAGGTGTCAGTATTGATTATGAAAGCGTCGTCATGAAGAACCTTGATTTCATACTTTCCGCCGTGCTTAGCGTGTGTGAGAGTTGATTTTCCTGAGCCTGAAAGACCATATACAGATGCAACATACTTGCTGCCGTCTGCAAGGGTATATTCCTTCTGACCGCCGTGGCAGGAAGCGTAGCCGTTGCGGTTGGCGATAGCCCATGCCATTGTAAGCGTACCCTTCTTGTGTTCTCCGAAATATCTCATGCCGAGAATGCAGGCACAGTTTGTATTTGTGTTGAAATAGCAAAGAGTCTTTTTCTGAGGATCGGAAAGACAGTCAAGAGAAACATTGGGTCTGTCCGAGCCTGACCACTGAGGATCGGAGAAGATATAGATGTCGGCTTCCTTGCCGTCGCCTACTGCCTTTGAATTTTTGTACATCTTTACATATTCGTCAGACATATACTGGAAGTTGAGCATCCAGTTGTAAAGAATATTTTCTTCACCTTCGGGAATGAGAAGGTGAGCCTTTACCATAAATTCGGGGTCAAGTCCTACGAATACTTCTGCATGGTACATAGTTTTCCAGCGTGATTCATAAACAGCGTCCATAGCCACAAGGTCAAGAGCTGCGCAGTCAACGCCGGGCTCGCCTGCAATACGGCGTGCCGTAGCATAACGACCTGTAATAGCACCGTCATTGAACAGCAGAACCTTTGCATCTGCTTCAAGACCAAATTCCTCGCCTCTGTAAACGGGCATATCCGTTACAATAGTTCCGGGAGAATTTTTGGCAAGCTCATAAGCTTCTTTTAAAGTGTTTACTTTTACAACATTATTTCCGTAGAAGGCTGCTTCTATAATGGATCTTGTTTTTGAGAAGCCAACCTTGTTAAGTCCTATTTCATTAATTGGATAATACGCCTTTGTAGACATAATCTTACCTCCCATTAAAAATTTTAAAAACATTATCTCACATTGTTTATATATTGTCAATCGTAAAAATAGCTATAATTTTCATAAAAAGTGGATATTTCATTATTTGAATTGTCTATTGAAGACGTCTTTTTCGGAAACATATCAACAAATGAAGTTTTCAGACGGCTTTTGCGGGAGCTGCTCGGGGGTGGGGAACAACTGCCGAAGAACCGAGGGGCGGACTTGTCCGCCCCTCGGTTCTTCGGCAGTTGTTCCCCACCCCCGACCGTTGGGCGGCAGCCCCGACCGTCTTCGACGGTCGGGGGCTGCCGCGCAATTTTCAGAAATATATTTTCTCCTCAAGATAAGACTTAAGTTCAGTTATTTTTACTCTTTCCTGCTCCATAGAATCCCTGTTTCTTATGGTTACACAGCCGTCCTCTTTGGAGTCGAAGTCATAGGTTATGCAATAGGGTGTGCCTATTTCGTCCTGACGGCGATATCTCTTGCCTATGGACGATGCATCATCATAGTCTACCGAGAAATATTTTGAAAGCTCGGCGTAAACCTCTCCTGCCTCTGACGAAAGCTTCTTTGAAAGAGGAAGAACAGCCGCTTTGAACGGCGCCAAAGCAGGATGGAAGTGCAGAACGGTTCTTACATCGCCGTTTTCAAGAGCTTCTTCGTCATAAGCTTCACAAAGAAAAGCAAGGGTAACTCTGTCGGCGCCCAGTGAAGGCTCTATAACATAGGGTATATATTTTTCGTTTGTCTGCGGATCGAAATAATCCATAGCCTCTCCGGACTCCTTCTGATGCGCATTGAGGTCAAAATCCGTTCTTGAAGCTATGCCCCAAAGCTCGCCTCTGCCAAAGGGGAATTCATACTCTATATCGGTGGTTGCGTTTGAATAGTGGGCAAGCTCCTCCTGGGAGTGATCTCTCATAGAGATATTATCTTCGCTGATATTGAGAGAAATAAGCCAGTCGTGGCAGAAGTCCTTCCAATATTTATGCCATTCAAGCTCTGTGCCTGGCTTGCAGAAAAATTCAAGCTCCATTTGCTCGAATTCTCTTGTTCTGAAAGTAAAGTTGCCGGGTGTAATTTCGTTTCTGAAAGACTTGCCTATCTGACCTATGCCAAAAGGAACCTTCTTTCTCGTTGTTCTCTGAACATTCCTGAAATTGACAAAAATACCCTGTGCAGTTTCCGGACGAAGATAAACGACATTCTTTGCGTCCTCCGTAACTCCTGCGTGCGTCTTGAACATAAGATTAAACTGACGTATATCCGTGAAATTGTGTGCGCCGCAGCTTGGGCAGGCAATATTGTTTTCGTCTATATATTTTTTCATTTCCTCATTGGACCAGCCCTCGAAAGCCACGTCAAGTCCGTTTTCCTTAACATAATCTTCTATTATGTTGTCCGCACGGAAACGCTCGTGACATTCCTTACAATCCATAAGCGGATCGTTGAAGCCGCCTACGTGACCCGAAGCGACCCATACCTGCGGATTCATAAGTATAGCGCAGTCAACCCCGACATTATAAGGGCTTTCCTGCACAAATTTCTTCCACCAAGCCTTTTTTACATTGTTTTTAAGCTCAACGCCCAAAGGACCATAATCCCATGTATTTGCAAGACCTCCGTAAATCTCGGAGCCTGCATAAACAAAGCCTCTTGCCTTTGCGAGAGCAACTACCTTATCCATTGATTTTGCCATGATCTGACCTCCGTTTAAAATAAAAAAAGCCCTTATGCACATAGGGACGAAATATAAATTCCGTGGTTCCACCCTATTTGGCTAAAGACCCGCTTTTTTGTTTTCCGCTCAAAAGTGCCCTTCGGCATATCTTTTTGTCTGCCTCACACCGCCGCAGACTCGCTGAAAAAAACATTATGCTTACTCCTCTTTCTCACAGCGGACATTTTTCTTTTTTAAAAGTATATCAAAGCCAACCCCGTTTGTCAACAGTTTTTGCCACAGACGATTGTGTCAAGTTGTTCTGGGAGAATTTATCAGGAAATTAATGAGTTAATACGGGCATAGGATTTCAGAAGCACAG
>CANQXR010000034.1 GCA_947627855.1 uncultured Clostridia bacterium | reverse complement strand
GGGGAAAAACGGGGGAGGGCTTCGCCCTCCCCCGTTTTTCCCCTCGCTTCGCCCTGCCCCCTGCGGGTCAGCCGTTTCAGAGCATCTGCGATGCTCCGAAACGGCTGAGCAGCCACGAGTGTTTATTTAATTCTAATCCCTGTCAATTTCACTGCTGATAACAGAGCCATCGGCAGCATTTATTTCATAGGTATATTCAGCCCCATTATAGAAAAATTCAACCTCATAAATTTCCCTGCCATCGTCAAAGTCATGCTCCGTTTTAAGTCTGCCGGCATCGCTCTCCTGTATGCCTGCCTGCTCCAAAGCTATTTGCTTTGCCTGATCCGCACTTACAGCCCCGCCGTCCTGCTGAACAGGCTGTGCCGGCTGCTGTGAAGGCGTATTCCCAAGACTTTCGGCATCCTTATCCATAGAAACTATTTCCCCGGTGGCGGCATTTATCTCATAATCATATTCCACACCATCAGCATAGAACTCCACCTCGTAAACATCGCCGAAAACCTCCTTATCAAGCCATACACTTAAATTGGATACCTTAGATTCCTCTACACCGGCATTGTCAAAGGCGATTTTTTTTGCTCCTTCCTCGCCGATCTGTCGGGAAGCCGAGGAACTCCCCTCAGAAGACGAAGAATCCGGCACAACATACACGGCCGTTGGTCCATCTGCTCCTCCTATATAGCCGACAGAGCAGCCCGACATAGCCATACAGAATGTAAGGCAGACTGTCACAGCAAACAAAAACTTTTTCATTGGTTATCACTCCTTTATATTATTTTCTCAGTTCACATACGACTGAGTATCGAGCTTATTTTTCTCAGCCCTTCTGTAACATCATCATCGGATATATCCGCAAAGCTCAGACGAAAAGATGAAAAATCCTCATCGTCAAAGGCAAAGCTCCTGCCCGTATCTATCAGTACGCCCGATGACAAAAGTCTTTCGGAAAGCTCCGAAACATTTCCCCGCTTTAGCGTCAGCCAGAAATAAAGCCCTCCTCCGGGTTCATTCATATATACGTATTTGCCTATAAATCTGTTTATGCAATCCCTGACAAATCTATACTTTTCTGCATAATATCGCCTTATTACGGCTATATGCTTTTCAAATCCGCCGCTTTTTATATAACTTTCAAAGGCATACTGCATAAAACCCGATGTTCCCATATCAGTCGAATACTTCGCCGATACTACTGCCTCTGAAATTGCTTTCGGCATTATCATATACCCAAGCCTTAACCCCGGCATAAGTATTTTTGAAAAGCTTTTTATATATATTACTCTGTTTTTGTGGTCAAGAGCCTTAAGACTCATAAGGCTTTTTCCCGAATAATTGAAATCGCTGAGATTGTCCTCTTCAATTATATAAAAATCATACTTGCTGCTCAGATCAAGCAAACGTCTCTTTTTTTCAATGGTATAGCTTATGGTGGTAGGTGTCTGAAAATGGGGCATTACATAAATAAGCTCCGGCTTATACAGCTTTATAAGCTTTTCAAGTCTTTCAGTGTCTATGCCGTCATTTTCCATATCAACGCCCACTACATTGGCTCCCCGTAGGGCAAATGCCTCCGCCGCTCCCGTATAGGTTGGCTTTTCCGTAAATACATAATCCCCATACGTAAGGACAGCCTTTGCTATAATGTCAAGCCCTTGCTGAGCGCCTGAAATTATCTGTATTCTTTCGGCGGGACGACCGAGCCTGTCGCCTATAAGCTCCCTCAGTCCTATTATTCCCCTTGGATCCTCATAGCCGAATATATCCCCTCCGCCTACATCAAACACATGATCCACAGCCCTTTTGAATTCCTTCAGGGGAAACAATTCTCTGCTTATATTGGAAGATGTGAAATCAATCTTCACTTCGGGACGAGCCTTAGCCTCCTGTGCGCTGAATTTACGGAAAATCTCATTTTCCTTATGGCTGATTTCGGCTACATAGGTACCGCTGCCCTCTCTGGTATATACCAACCGCTTGCTTTCAAGACGCTTATACGCCCTCACAACGGTTTCCCTGCTGACGCCAAGCCGATCCGCAAGCTGCCGTATGGGAGGAAGTGCCGCTCCTCCGGTCAGAACTCCCGCTTCTATATTTTTTATTATGCCATCGGCTATCTGTCTGTATACAGGCACAGACGAGCTTTTCTCCAAATTAATTTCCATGCTGCGCTTTCTTCATTTCTTCTATTTCGCTTCTGAGGAGAGCTATTTCCTCGTCCTTCTTTTTTGCCTCAGATGTAATATCCCTTATAATGTTGTAGTGAAGATCTGTTTCGTTCTTTTGCCTTGCAAAATACTCAAACCTTATGTTTTTCTCGCTTGCTGCACCGAAAAACGATGCTATTTCCTCTGCGTCCGCAATATTTTCCTTATGTATGCTGCCCATATACGCAAGCGTAATCACTCCGACACATCTTTCACCGCTGCATACCGGCACAGCCATAACATTCTTGTAGTCCTTGCTTATATAAGCGCCTGTTGAAATATATTTGCCGTCATCATTCACGCCTGTCATATGGGTTTTACAGGTTTTACAGCAAACACCCTCCAACCCCTCGCCTATACTTATGTCAAGCTCCTTGTAAAGCTTTGTTCCGAAGCCGAATGAATTCATTATTTCAAGCTTGTTTGTTCCGTTGTTTACAAAATAATAACAGCAGGCATTTGCCTTTGTTATGTCTATCAGCAGCGGCATCGCTTCCTTAAGAAGCTCCGCCCTGTCGGATATGCCTATACATTTGACCAAAAGCTCTTTTTTCAGGCTTTCCTTTTTTCTCAGTGCATTAAAATACTCCGTAACCTCCAATATGCTTTCATTCAGAGGTTCAAATATGCTTGTGGGAATTGTACCCACACCCTCGTCCTTGAGCGCAAGCACAGATGCGGCAGTCCCTGTTATCACCTTATGCACAATCAGAATAACATACAACAGCACAAACATAAATTCAAAGGCAAGAACGGTTATAAAAAGCCCCTCTGCGCCGAATCTTCTGTTTCCTGCGTCATAGGTATATACCGCTGCAAATATAATCTGCGCCGCTGCCGCAATTACCACCAATGTTATAAGAAAAAGTTCAACTCTTCGTTTTTTCATAAAATTTCCCTTTTACCTCCTCTATGCTTTTCTTTAAGCGGACGGCATAAAACCTCCTGTATTTGCCATACCGCATAAGCACACCGTTTATCTGTGAGCCGCAAAGAAGCGTCATGGCCAAAAGATTTACCCAATATATGGTTATGAATACGCCTGCGATGCTCCCGTATAAATGGAAAGCATTTGTATTTATTTTGATGTATATACTGAATGCTCCCGAAAGAATTATCCACGCCGCCACCGTAAAAACCGCTCCCGGCAGAAGCATTTTATATTTAAGCCGTCTTGCAGCAGTAAATTTATAGAATATAACGACAAGCACGCCTGTAAGACAAAAGGCAAATATATTCAGAGGCAGCCTTTGGAGAACCTTCGCCAAGGGCACGAAAACCGAAAAATTCATCATAAAGTCAATAAGTATGTCGTCAAAAATCACAAATACAAGACAAAGCAGAATATAGGCTATGAATATGAAAACAAGAACAAAGCTGAGAAGCCAGAGTACGACAAAGCTTCTTGTTTCCTTTGTTTCGGTACATCTGTTCATACCTTTTATTATGGAATGAAAGCCCACCGTTGAGCTCCATACGCCGTATAAAAGGCTGACGGAAAACAATGTTCCGCTTATGGCGGCATTGGATATGAAATTGTGCACAACGCCGACAAAATCCGCTGACACGGGCTTGAACAGATCCTCCAGTATGCTTACAAAAACCATGGACGAATCAAGGTTCAGAATTCCAAGCAGAGAAAGCAGAACAACAAGAAAAGGAAAAAAGGCCATTATCATTCTGTATGTCAGTGCGTTTGCCATGTAAAACAATTCGTTTTCAAGAAATTTCTGACCTACAATATACCAAAATAGAACGCCTTCCTTAATAAGTCTTTTCATATTCTCACCCTTGCTGATTTTTTACCTCCATAGCTTCAAGAAGCTTTATTCCCTCATGCTTTTCCATAAAGGAATTCAAGGTGTAATTGTTTGCAAAAAGCATAACAGGTCTTTCATAGCTGTCAAAAACAAAACTTATTCTTGAATTCACATAATCCCTGACCTTATCCGCATCTTCAGAGCCGAGCCATCTTGCAACGGTAAAGCTCATAGGCTCCATTCTTACCTCGCAGTTATATTCATTTCTGAGCCTGTATTCAAAAACCTCAAACTGGAGCTGACCTACGGCTCCGAGTATGACCTCGTTGAATTCGTTTCTGTATACCTGCACAGCACCCTCCTGGGCAAGCTGTTCAACGCCCTTCTGAAAATGCTTTGCCTTCATGGTGTTTACAGGCACGACCCTTGCAAAAAGCTCCGGCGGGAATGTGGGAAGAGGCTCAAAGAAAAGCTTCTCCCGACTCGTTGTAAGTGTATCTCCTATCTGATAGTTTCCCGAATCATATATGCCTATTACGTCCCCTGCCACGGCGCTCTCCACATTTTCTCTTTCATTTGCCATAAGCTGTGTGGATTGATTAAGCTTCATAGGCTTGCCTGTACGGGAAAGCGTAACGGTCATTCCCTTTTCAAATTCTCCCGAACATATTCTCAGAAAGGCAAGACGGTCCCTGTGGGCAGGATTCATATTTGCCTGTATTTTAAATATAAAGCCGCTGAAATAATCGTCTGTGGGCAAAACGTACTTATCCGTTGTTTTCCTCGGTCCCGGAGCCGGAGAAAAGTCGAGGAAATGCTCCAAAAATTCCACAACGCCGAAATCGGCAAGGGCAGTCCCGAAAAACACGGGGGAAAGCTTTCCCC
Organism: uncultured Clostridia bacterium; assembly: GCA_947627855.1. Lineage (GTDB taxonomy): Bacteria > Bacillota > Clostridia > Lachnospirales > CAG-274 > JAJQCI01. The sequence continues at coordinate 20,011 of CANQXR010000034.1, read as the reverse complement.
TGTCAATAAGCTCTCTGTCAAATTCGTTTCCCGCTCCGTCAAGAAGCTCTATCTCCTCCCGGAGTATTCCGAGATTTCCGCCGCTTATAAGCCCGTCAAGAACGCTGTCATTCACGCCTTCCTCCGAAAGCTTTACACACTCTCCCGTCCTGTACAGATGAACCTCTCCCCTGAGCCTGTCGAAAACTCCCTCGAAGGTCTTGCCGCTGCCTATGGGAAAGGTTATTGCCACAGAGGGAAGTCCCAAAGCGTTTTCAAGCTCCTCCATAAGCTCAAGAGGGTCGTTTCCCTCTCTGTCAAGCTTGTTTATAAACGTAAAAACAGGTATGCCTCTCATGGCGCAGACCTTGAAAAGCTTTTTTGTCTGAGCCTCAACTCCCTTTGCCGCATCTATCACCATGACCGCCGAATCCACCGATGTAAGTATTCTGTATGTGTCCTCGCCGAAGTCATTGTGTCCCGGTGTATCCATTATAGACACTATTTTGTCCTTATATTCAAACTGCATAACAGACGAAGTAACCGAAATACCCCTCTGCTTCTCTATTTCCATCCAGTCAGATGTGGCATATCTTGAATTCTTCTTTGCCTTTACGGTTCCCGCCTGTCTGATAGCTCCCCCGTGCAGAAGCAGCTTTTCCGTAAGTGTCGTCTTTCCTGCGTCGGGATGAGAAATTATTCCGAAAATCCGCCTTTTATTTATTTCTTCCGTGCTTACTCCCATTAAAATTTTCCTTTCAAAAAGTATTGATTATTTATATAATAACAAAGCCTCGCACTTTTTTCAAGGTGTTTAAATCGCAATTTATGATTTTTTTGAAAAAATAAAAAGTCCCATCGTGAAATGGGACTTTCGGTTTGATTTAATTAAAGCTCTGCAAAATACTTAATGGTTCTTACCATCTGGCTTGTGTATGAATTTTCGTTGTCATACCACGAAACTACCTGTACTTCGTAAATATCATCGGCAACCTTTGCTACCATTGTCTGTGTAGCGTCAAAGAGTGAGCCGTATGTCATGCCGATAACGTCAGATGAAACGATCTGGTCCTCATTATAGCCGAAAGAAGCAGATGCTGCTGCTTTCATAGCGGCATTGATTCCCTCAACCGTTACATTGCTGCCCTTTACAACTGCTGTAAGGATAGTTGTTGAACCTGTGGGAACGGGAACTCTCTGAGCAGAGCCTATAAGCTTGCCGTTAAGCTCGGGAATTACAAGACCGATAGCCTTTGCTGCGCCTGTTGAGTTGGGAACGATATTTATAGCGGCAGCACGTGCACGTCTGAAATCGCCCTTTCTGTGAGGTCCGTCAAGAACCATCTGATCGCCTGTGTAAGCGTGGATAGTTGACATGATACCGGACTGAATAGGTGCATAGTCGTTAAGAGCCTTAGCCATAGGAGCAAGGCAGTTTGTTGTACATGAAGCTGCTGAGATTATAGTGTCGTCAGCCTTAAGTGTACCCTCGTTTACGCTGAAAACGATGGTAGGAAGATCGTTTCCTGCGGGAGCGGAAATAACTACCTTCTTTGCGCCTGCGTCAATGTGAGCCTGAGCCTTAGCCTTTGATGTATAGAAGCCTGTACATTCAAGAACTACATCAACACCAAGCTCTCCCCAGGGAAGCTCTGCAGCATTAGCCTTTGCATAAATAGTGATCTTCTTTCCGTCAACAGTGATGGAATCCTCGCCTGCCTCAACAGTGCCCTTGAATCTGCCCTGAGCTGAGTCATACTTTAAAAGGTGTGCAAGCATTGCGGGATTTGTCAGGTCGTTAATTGCCACTACTTCGTAACCGTCAGCATGGAACATCTGTCTGAAAGCAAGACGTCCGATACGTCCGAAGCCATTGATTGCAACTTTTACATTAGCCATTATTAAAAATCCTCCTTTATTATAGAACTCTCAAAAGTTTTCTGCTAAATGGTTTTCCCATTTATTCTCCCATTATTATATCACATTTATTCCATAAGTTAAATAATTTTTTAACAAATTTAGAAAAAAATATGAATTTTATATAGTATGTCCAAAAAAAGCATTTATATAAAATGCTTTTTTGTCTGTTGTGCCAAGAAATTTCCCTCATTTCAGCCCTTTAAAAGCTGTGTAAGGGTACTCAGACACTCATTTACGTCCGTTTCCGACAGCCTGAAACCACAGAAGCCTTTCGGAAGCACAATAATTGTAAAGCCCCCTGTAAGACATATAATGCCTTATCGTCCTTCGGGCTGTGAAAAACAGCACAGCCCGAAAAAACATAAATTCTTATCTGAAATAAGCCACTCCTGCCTCAAACAGCTTCTGGTCTGTTCTGCCGGGCACGTTCTTATAGAGGTTTTTGCCTATACGCTCACTGTGTCCCATTTTTCCAAGCACTCTGCCGTCGGGGCTTGTAATTCCCTCTATGGCATACACAGAGCCGTTTACATTATAGCGTATGTCATAGGTTGGATTACCGCCGAAGTCCACATACTGAGTGGCTATCTGGTCGTTTTCTTCAAGCTCCTTTATAAGCTGCTCAGACGCAAGAAATCTTCCTTCGCCGTGAGAAACAGCCACATTGAACATATCTCCCGCCTCTGTGTTCCACAGCCACGGCGACTTGTTTGAAATTATTTTTGTGTGAGCAAGACAGGAAACGTGTCTGCCTATGGTATTGAAGGAAAGCGTAGGACTGTTTTCATCAATATCCCTTATTTCTCCGTAAGACACAAGTCCCAGTTTTATAAGCGCCTGAAAACCGTTGCATATGCCGAGCATAAGACCGTCACGCTTGTTAAGCAGCTCCATAACTGCCTCCTTCACAACAGGATTTCTGAATACGGCGGCTATGAATTTGCCCGAGCCCTCCGGCTCATCACCTGCGGAAAATCCTCCGGGGAGCATTACGATTTGTGAATTATTTATCAATTTCGCAAGAGCCTCCGCCGATTCTCTCAGCCACTGTGTTTTAAGATTGCGCACAACAAAGGTTTCCACCTTTGCTCCTGCCCTTTCAAAGCATCTGAGTGTATCATACTCGCAGTTTGTTCCGGGGAAAACAGGTATAGTCACTCTCGGAGATGCTATTCCTGCTCCGGGATAATCCTTGTTTACTATATTGAATTCCTTTACGGCTATATTTCTGACCTCGTATTCGTCATAAAGCTTTGTGGGGAACACCTTTTCCATAGGCATTATCCAGTCTTTTTTTGCGTCCGCTTCAAGAATTTCAAGGCCGTTAAGTATAAGCAGATGTCTGCGGCTTACGGTATATCCCAGAATTTCAAAATTGCAGTCCTTAAGCAGAGCCTCAGCCTCCTCCTTGCTTCCGTCAAATTCCACAATAAAGGAGCCATAGCTCGTGTCAAAAAATCCGCTGCCGTTTATTTCGGCGCCTATATCGTTTCCGAAAATCATCTTTGAAATGCTTGCGGCTGCTCCGCCCCTGCCTATTGACGAGGCGGAAATTATTCTGCCCTCTCTTATAAGCTTGGTAACAGCCTTGAATTCCTTTTTAAGACTGTCAAAGACAGGCAAATCGTTTTCATCATATTCTGCGTTTATTCTCACCACAAGAGAGCCTATCTTCTTGAATTCGGGAGATATTACATTCTGAGCCTTGGCAACGTCCACAGCAAAGGAAACCAATGTCGGCGGAACAGTCATATCCATAAACGTACCGCTCATACTGTCCTTGCCGCCTATTGCGCCGAGTCCCAGCTTCATCTGCGCCAAAAATCCTCCCAAAAGAGCCGCAAAGGGCTTGCCCCATTTTTCGGGATCCTTTCCCAGATGTTCAAAATATTCCTGGAAGGTGAGATATACGCTTTCATAATCTCCGCCTGACGCAACTATCTTAGCCACGGATTCCACAACGGCATAAACAGCCCCATGGAAAGGACTCTGCTTTGCTATATAAGGATTATACCCAAAACTCATAAGAGTAGTCGTATCCGTTTCGCCCTTCAGGAGAGGAACCTTAGCCGCCATAGCTTCGGGAGGCGTAAGCTGATTTTTTCCGCCAAAAGGCATAAGAACAGTGCCTGCGCCTATGGTGGAGTCAAATCTTTCCGCAAGTCCCTTCTGAGAAGCTATGTTGATATCCTTTACAATATTGACCCATTTTTCCTTTACGTTGTTGCCCTCCGGAGTTTCCTGCTGAAGTCTGGGCGCTGCATTTACATATACGTCAGCCTTCTGCATAACGCCGTTGGTATCAAGGAAATCCCTTGATATATCAAGAATGGGCTTGCCCCTCCATATCATTTTAAGCCGCCTGTCATCGGTAACAACAGCCACCTTCGTTGCCTCAAGGTTTTCCTCGTTTGCAATTTCAATAAACCTATCGGCGTCCTCTTTTCTGACAACGACAGCCATTCTTTCCTGAGATTCCGAAATAGCTATTTCCGTACCGTCAAGTCCCTCGTATTTTTTGGGAACAATGTCAAGATCAATAACAAGCCCCTCTGCAAGCTCGCCAACAGCCACGGATATACCTCCTGCGCCGAAATCGTTGCATCTCTTTATCATTCTGCTTGCTTCGGGATTTCTGAAAAGCCTTTGGAGCTTTCTCTCCGTAGGCGGATTACCCTTCTGAACCTCTGCTCCGCAGGTGTTTATGGAGTCCTCCGTATGCTCCTTCGATGAGCCTGTTGCGCCGCCGCAGCCGTCACGTCCGGCTCTGCCCCCTGTCATAATAACCACATCTCCCGCTTCGGGGCGCAGTCTTATTACATTCTCCTTTTTTGCCGCTGCAATAACGGCTCCTATCTCCATTCTTTTGGCTACATAGCCCTCGTCATATATTTCGTGAACCTGTCCCGTTGCAAGACCTATCTGATTTCCGTAGGAGGAATAGCCTGCCGCCGCTTCTCTCGTAAGCTTTCTCTGAGGGAGCTTTCCCGATATGGTATCTCTTATAGCCCTTCTCGGATCTCCGCTTCCCGTAACTCTCATAGCCTGATAGACATATGCCCTGCCCGAAAGGGGATCCCTTATTGCGCCGCCAAGACAAGTAGCCGCGCCGCCGAAAGGCTCTATTTCAGTGGGGTGGTTGTGGGTTTCGTTTTTGAACATAATGAGGTAGTCCTCGTCCTTTCCGTCCACATCTACCTTTGCATTTATAGAGCAGGCGTTTATCTCCTCAGACTCGTCAAGAGCAGGCAGTTTGCCCATCTCCCTGAGAGAACGCACCCCCTGAGTTGCAATATCCATAAGGCATACGGGCTTTGTTCTGCCAAGTCTTTCCCTTTCGTCAAGATAGAGCTTATAAGCGTCCTCCATTACCTTTCTGTATTCGCCGTCCTGAAATTCCACATTCTGTAAGTTTGTGGCAAATGTAGTATGTCTGCAATGGTCAGACCAATATGTGTCTATTACTCTGATTTCCGTAATCGTAGGATTCCTGTTTTCGTCCTCCTTGAAATAGTCACGGCAGAAAAGCAAATCTTCAAGGCTCATTGCAAGCCCCAATTCATCTCTCAGCTTTGCCGCCTCATCGTCAGACATATATATAAAGTTGTTGAAAACCTTTACATCTTCCGGCTCGTCATAAACCATTTTAAGACTTTCGGGCTTTTCAAGAGCAGCCTCCCTTGAGTCCACGGGATTTATGCAATATTTCTTTACACTGTCAAGCTCCTCATCAGAAATTTCGCCTTTAAGCACATACACCTTTGCAACATTTATGATAGGTCTGTCCTCACCTGTTACTATCTGTACGCACTGCATTGCGGAATCCGCCCTCTGGTCAAACTGACCGGGCAAAAACTCAACGGCAAAGGAAATTTCGTCCCCGCCTATTTCGTAGCTTTCTTCATAAACATTGTCAACAGGCGGCTCTGAGAAAATTGTTCTTTTGCATTCCTCGAAATGCTCCTCGTTAAGCCCCTCAATGTCATACCTTATGAGTATCCTCACACCCTTAAGCCCCTTCAGCTCAAGATTTTCTCTGAGGTCGTCATAAAGTCTGCCGGCCTCGATATTACAGCCTTCTTTTTTTTCAACGTAAATTCTTCTTATAAATGACATAGCTTTCTCCTTATATTATGAATCTCCAAAGCCCTCAAGCTTAGCCTTTTTATACTCCGCAAACCTGCCTTCCTCGATGGCTTCTCTTATTTCCTCCATCATATGATTATAAAAATAAAGATTGTGAAGGACGCAAAGCCTCATAGCAAGCATTTCTTTCGCCTTGAACAGGTGCCTTATATAAGCCCTCGAATGATTTTTACAGCATGGACAGCCGCAATTTTCGTCAATAGGTCTGTCGTCTGTTTCATATTTTGCATTTGACAGATTAAGCTTGCCCTTGCTTGTATAGACGTTGCCATGTCTGCCGTTTCTCGCAGGCAGAACACAGTCGAAAAAATCAACTCCGCGCTCTACCCCCTCAAGAATATTTTCCGGCGTGCCTACTCCCATAAGATATACAGGCTTATCCACGGGCAGATGGGGCACTGTTTCGTCAAGTATTCTGTACATTTCGTCATGGGTTTCGCCTACGGCAAGCCCTCCTATTGCAAAGCCGTCAAGGTCGAAGGAGGTTATCTGTCCGGCGTGCATTATGCGTATATCCTCATACACACCGCCCTGATTAATGCCAAATAAAAGCTGGTGAGGGTTCACGGCATCATCGGCATTTCTGAGCAGCTTCATCTTTTTTACACACCTGTCGAGCCATCTTGTAGTCCTCTCAACGGAAGCCCTTATATACTCCTTATCAGCAACCGAGGACGGACATTCGTCAAAGGCCATAGCTATGGTAGACCCTAAATTCGCTTGGATCTGCATACTCTCCTCCGGTCCCATAAATATCTTGCGCCCGTCTATATGCGAATTGAAATAAACGCCCTCTTCCTTGATTTTACGCAGAGTAGTAAGGGAAAAAACCTGAAATCCGCCGCTGTCCGTAAGAATAGGCCTGTCCCAGTTCATAAATCTGTGGATACCGCCCATTTTCTTTACGATCTCATCTCCCGGACGAAGATGGAGGTGATATGTATTGGAAAGCTCCACCTGCGTACCAATTTCCCTGAGATCGACAGCGGAAACAGCCCCCTTAATGGCAGCCTGAGTACCGACATTCATAAACACAGGCGTTTCGATAACCCCGTGCACCGTTGTAAGCCTGCCCCGTTTCGCTCTTCCATCTGTTTTTAATACTTCATACATGGCATTACCTCTAAAAGAAATATTCCTTTTAATTATACCCTTACTTTATTGTTTTGGCAATACCCTTTCTCCCCATTTAGAACCATTGACAAATAAATCATATAAAATAAAATGCTATTTTTTACGCTTAGATTTATTTCTGCGTACCTTCTTTCTATGTATCTTATCCTTTTGAAGATCGATTTTTCTTTTTGCCCCCCCCCATATAGCTTTCATATGTTTATCTGTAAAGTCGATCAAGGGTATCAATGTAACACGTTCTATCATTTTCCTCGTAAGCTCCGTTCCCAATGCCATAATAAAAACCAGAGCAACAGCGCCTATTACCCACAGTATAAAGAAGGGAGATTCATAATGCTGCACGGTATGAGTAAATTGACACCAATAATATTTCTGCAATTTTCCATCGTGAAACATATATATACCCATGGTACACGACGCAACAAGGTTGACAGGCTCTATGTACGGAACCTTTATATATTTGAATATCATAAGCATAGCCACACTTATAGCAAGAACCGGTATAGTGTTCGGAGGCCAAAAATATATCTGGCTAAGCTCTTTCCAAGGAAAAATCCTATATTCAGTGCCTATTATGAAAAACATAAGCGCTGCCCACAGGAATATAAGTACCGCTATACTTTTTCTAAGGCTTGTAAAAAACGGCAGTCCATAAAGCCTTATGTATGCCCCTACCAGATAAACAACGACCATCCATATATATCTGTTATAATAACTTATTCCTTCAGCGTTGCCGCTCTTATAGATCATACATAAAACAAATGTAGGCATTATAGACCATATAAGAAGCTGTGATAATATCAGCGTGCCAAATTCCTTTTTACTCAGAACTCCTATGAGCTTTTTAATATAGGGTGTGATCATATATAAAAAGAAGTAAGCAGTACAGAACCAGAAAAAGTTTCTGTAAAGCGGAAAAAGCCAATCTCTTAACTTCCAATGGTCGAAAGTCGCAAGTCCATAGTAGACTTGGAGAACTTTATTAAAGGAAGCATAAAATAGTACAGAACATATGTATAATATAGCCTTTTTCCACTTGAACTTAGTGTCAGGGGCAAAATATCCGCTTATAAGCACAAAGCAGTTGACACCTATTTCTCCGAAATGGGCAATTATATCGCAAATTATGCGATTTACGGTTATTGCTCCTCCCGGACTCAAATCAAATCCTGCCTTCCATATATTATGAAATATCATTATCATAACTATAGATACGATTCTTAATATTTCAAAGTTGCTTTGTCTTTTGTTCATTGTTGTCCTTCCTTTCCGAAACATTTTTTACTATTATACTCTATTTTTTATTCTTTGACAACATTTTAATTTCCTGCTATAGATAAAGACAAGGCACCCTGTGGGAGCGGCTTCGCCGCTCCCACAGGGTGCCTTGTCTTTATCTCTGAACAAGCGAAAAGCCCTCAATGATGAGGGCTTTTCTTATTATTCAACTTACTTGCAGATTATTAATTATCCGTTGTAAGTAGCTGTTCTTGTAGCATCGTCCCAAGTTACCTTAACACCGAGTGCTGTACCAAGAGCTCTGAAAGGAACGAACATTCTGCTGTCTGTGATTTCAGCAGTTACGCCGTAGTTCATAGGAACTTCTGCGCCGTTAACCTTCATAACGTTTGAACCAGCTGTGAAAGCGATAACTGTTCTGTTTGTACCTTCTGCATAGTAGATTGTAGCTGTCTTTGTAACAGGATCAAATGTTACGCTGTCAGATGCGTCAGCTGCGTCTACAGACTCAACTGCTTCGCTGTCTACGCCGAGTGCAAGAGATACGAAACGAAGAGGAACTAATGTACTGTCTGATGAAGCCTGGATATAAGGAGCAACGTCCATTGTATAAGCCTGACCATCAACAGTGATAGTTGTTTCGCCGATTGTTACGCTTACTACTGAGTCAAGAGTACCTGTAGATGTACCTACTGAGAGATAGTTCTTGAAGCTGTAGTATTCTGTGTTGTCCTGAGTATAAACGAATGATTCGTCAGGATTTGTTCCTGTAGCCTTTTCATATTCTCCGTTAGCAGGACATGTTGATGTCTTATAGTTAGAGGAGATATCTCTATAGTTGTTGATTACGGCACGACCATTTACATTGAGGTCAAAATCACCGTAAGGAACGGATCTTGATGTACCAACCTGAACGCCTGTGATTTCGATTGAACCAGGAGCTGTGTAAGAAGAACCTGTTACAGGAATTCTGATTTCGCCGCCGTTTGTCTTAACGGGGTCGATTTCAAGCTCGTTACCTACTGCAGTAACTTCGATATCATCATCATAGAATCCGATGTCGCCCTGTGTCCAAAGTGTATCAAGGCTTACAAGGATATCTTCATCATCGAGGATAGCACCTGCTACGTTCTCTGTGATTGTGATGTCAGCTGTAGGAACAGATGTGTAACCAATGTTGGTTGTTGTTGTCTGAGTTGTGATTGAGATAGGTGTTACAGCCTTAGCAATAACTACGGGCTGAAGAACGCCTTCATCAACGCCTGCGCCGTATACTTCAAGAGTAATGTCGTTGTCGCCGAATGCAGGATCGATTGTTACATAGAACTTGATATCAAATTCTGTTACGTCAGAATCATTGATAACAGCCTTGTCATCGTTCTTAAGTCTGGGGATGATAAGTGTTGAACCGTTATCATCAAGGTAAGCGTTTGTGAATACGTCAGAATTCATTCTTCTTAAGTTGTCTGTTTCGAAGTTAATGATCTTAACGCCTTCAGGAAGCTTGAAGTATAACTTCTGTCTGAGATCCCATGTGTCAGCAATTGTTTCTTCAAGGTGAACTTCTGCTGTTACGAAATCATCTTCATCAAGGTCATCGTCGCCTACGTGATTGTTTAACTTGTCATCAGCATTGCCGTTACGATTATCTTCTACATATGTGAAACCTGTAAGGATAGATGTAGGATCTTCGTTAGCCTTAAGGCTCATGCCGTAGTCTACTCTGTTAGCGATCTGAACTGTTTCAGATGTGATGCCAGCGCCCTTAACTGTAAGATTTACAGCGCCCCAGTCATCGTCTTCGTCCTCAGGCTCAACCTTAAGTCCGCTGATTACGATGCTTGAAGGATTCTTTGTAGGAACTACGCCCTCAGCAAAATCAACATCAAATGTTATCTTGTCATCTTCTACTTTCTTATTTGTTACAATAAGCTGACCGTCTCTAAGGTTTGTACCCTCTTCGATAGTGATGTCTGAACCATCAGCTGCATTATGGAATACGAAACCATTGTTAAGTCTTAATGTGTAGGAACCTTTCTCGAATGTTCCTGCAACTGTTTCCTTAATTGTAATTGAAAGTTCAGGTGAAAGTTCGTTGAAGTCCTCAACCTCGTCAACAGTTGTTGTTGTAGCGCCTGAATCTGATGTAGAAACAGCGATTGTTGTTGTTGTAGCAGAAACTGCTGCTGTGTTAGGATCGATAGTAACCTTAACATCGCCTTCGCCGTCTGCCTGAACATAGAGAGGAATGTAGAAGTTAGGCTTTGTGCTCTTGATGTTACCTACATTCATATCAGCAAAGTCAGGAGTTACGGGGAAGAGATAAACTTCGATTTCAGTTGAGCTTGCTCTTCTGAGTTTCCAGGGAAGATAGTTGTCATTTGAAACCTGAGCTGCATGGTCGATTGCGTCCATGATAATGTTACCTACTGTACTTGAGGTAAGACCAGCCTGTGAAGCGTCTGCATAGAGTTTGTCGAATTCATAGTCCTTAGAACCACCCTGCTGTAATGCAGCATAGTTGGGAAGATGATAATTGCCGATTAATCTTCCGGCGTTATCATATATTTCTTCGTTATCCTTAGGAACATATGCGTTTTCGAAATCAAGAACGAGTGATTCGCCGTGAGTTGTGATTTCGTCCTTGGGAACGATCTTAAGATATACATCTTCGATCATGTCGTCGTCCTTTACAGTAACAGACTTGTTAACTGTATTGCTGGAACTTGCAAATGCATTTACCGGAAGCATTGAAACTGTCATAGCCAATGCTAAAAGTAAAGCTAATTCTCTTTTCATTTTTTTTCCTCCTTAATGAAAATTTTTGTTGTAGAGGTTTGAGCAAAAATACCTCATTTACAAATGACATTATAGCACCGCCGGCAAATCAAGTCAACAGACATATATTAATTGTAACAAAATTGTAACAATTCGCTGATACTCGGCAAGAATCTCTCCTCCTTATATAAAGTGAAGAAATCTCACCTGATTTAACGGAGGATGCCTTTCATATAGGGCAAAGGCAGTTCTTCGTATATTCCAACCTCAGAAAGTCATACATCAAAGGCCTTTCGCCGCATCGCAAATCTCTGTTTTCTTGTCTGCCTCTTGGGCTTGAAATAAATATACCACGATTTTTCCCCGAAATCAAGGCTTTTTTCAATTTGTAACGAACTTGTAATAATTTTAACCCACAGGTAAAACAGGAATCGGATTTATACCAACAAAGGGAATATACCCTTCTATATAGTGGAAACAAAGCTATTGCTGCCCCTGTATGGAAGCCTTAAACATTACACAAATCGAATATTTTTTCGATTTTTTCGGTTTGGAGCATAAAAAAATGTCCATATACTGTGATATGGACACTCCGTAAGAAAGGCGCCATCCGGATTTGAACCGGAGATCAGGGAGTTGCAGTCCCTTGCCTTAGCCACTTGGCTATAGCGCCACTATGACCCGTACGGGAATCGAACCCATGATTCTGCCGTGAGAGGGCAGCGTCTTAGCCTCTTGACCAACGGGCCTTAAAACTCAATGCCTGTTTATATTACCATACTAATTTAAAATTGTCAATATTATTTTTTTATTTTTTTATTCGGTTTTGCCAAAAATATCGCCGACGGGCGTCGGGGGCAAGGGGAGGCGGAGGGGGAGGAGGGAAAGACCGCGCTGCGGTCTTTCCCTCCTCCCCCTCCGCCTCCCCTTGCCCCCGACGCCCGCCTTCACGCCACGCCCCTGCAGGGGCGTGGCGTGAAGGCGTGGCAAGGAACCTTTGTCAGCACTTACTAAAGAAAGTCGGCTCCGAAACCGTCAAATATTCCTGCTGCGTTCCTGCCCGTACAGTATACGCCGACCATAGCTCCCGTAAATCTCTTGCCTATGCTTATTCCCTCATCGCTCAGATAACTTGTATCCTCCAGTACGCATACTTCCTCGCCGTTCAGATACAATGTACGCCTGAGCCCCTCTGTTCTGAGAGAAAGCTCCGCCTCCCGGCTGTCCGTTTCTGTTTCAAAGCTTTTTTTATGTTCTTTTCCTATTATTTCGTCAACACAAACGTATGATTTGTCTTTTTCCCCACATATGGCAAACGTAAAAAAGCTGTTTTCGTCATAATAGCATATAAGTCCGGCTTCTCCCCTGTCGCCGCAGGAAAGGCTCACCCTTGTTTTTGCCGTAAAATCAAAGCTTTCCTGTCGTCTGAGAATAACACTGTCACAGTCCTTTGAAAGAGGTGTCTTTTCTCTTCCATATATATTAAGCCTGCCGTCAGAAACGGAAAAGCTGTTCTTGTTTCTTCCTCTCAGTGTGTACCAGCAATCCGAAAGCTCCCGTTCGCCAAAGCCGCCGTCAGCCTTGCCGGCAGCGACCTGTCCAAGAGGTCTTTTTGAAAATGCCGAAGCTCCTCTGCCCTTATTGATCACACACCAGCCGTCCGCCGTCCACTCAAGCTCGTCAAGACAGGTTTCCCTTCCCAGAACAGTATATTTCCCCTCCAGAAAACGACCGCCGAGATAAACTATATACCATCTTCCGTCAGCCGTCATAAAGGGCTTTCCGTGACCGCAGCGGTGCATATAAGGATTATTTGCTTCATTATATGTCATAATTGGGTTGTATGGGCATGGCTCATAAACACCAAACAGACTGCGGCTTCTTGAAAGTGTTATCATGTGTCCGACACCCGTTCCGCCTTCGGCCTGAAAAAGATAATAATATCCGTCCTTCTTTATTATATGGGGTCCCTCAGGAGCTTTTTTGCTGTTCCCGTAATAAAGCAGCCTTGTTTCCGAAACGGCTCTTCTTCCATCGTCGCTCAGCTGAAATATAGATGCTCCCCTGTTAAGAAGCATATACCTTTTTCCATCGTCGTCATTAAATATCGAAGGATCTATCCCGTCAACATCTATAAACGCAGGCTCGTCATAAGGACCTTCGGGTCTTTCGGCTGAGGTGACCATCTGCCTTCTCACAGGCTTTCTGTCATCGTTGTTCCTGTATGTGGCGCATATATAGAATCTTCCTTTGTAATATGAAATATCCGGCGCCCAATAACCTCTTCCTCCGTCAAGCCCTTCAAGATGTGCCCATTCGGGGTTGGTTATGGCATGACCTATGATCTCCCAGTTTATAAGATCTTTGGAGTGAGAAACAGGTATGCAGGGGAAATAAAAGAAAGAGGAATTCACCATATAATAATCCCCGCCAACACGGACTATTGAAGGATCAGGAAAAAAACCACGCCTTATGGGATTTTTATACCCCTCCTCATATTTAAAACCGCAGTATTCTTCAAAATAGGCAAGTATGTCTTTCTGCCCCAGAGCGTGGGCATATTCAAATGCCGTAAGCCCGTTAATATCCGCATTCAGAGGAGAATGTCCCACTCTTTCCACATAATATCTGCAAAGCTCCGTATTCCCCGACTCAACGGCATAGAACAAAACGGATCTTTTAAGCTCATCGGTCACATTATAGCTTGTCATAGATTTTTCCACAAACAGCCTGTTCATATCCATATCTCCAAACCTCGCAGCATAAATTGCAGCGCACAGTCCCCCCTCCGTTTCATTCACACAGCGGGGATCATCAATAAGTATTTTTCTTACGTCCTCAATGTCGCCTTTTTTAACAGCGGATATAATATTCATTTATATTTCATCACCTTTGTCCTTACAACGGTTATGGCATTAATGTTTCTTATTTTTGTCATAACCTGAATTTCAAAATCTTCGGGCGCTCTTACAGGTGTTTTTTCATATAGGCTGTCGTTAATAAGCTCCTTCAAAAGCCTGAAATGCATTAAACAGTCGGGGCACTCCAACAAATGCCGCATAAGAGCGTCTGTTTCTCTGTCGCTTGTTTTTCCCTCAAGCTCCTTAAGCATTAAAATACCGGCTTCAAAACAATCCATACCCGTCACCCTCCTTCACAAGCTTGTCCCTGAGCATTTTTCTTCCCCTGAAAATCCTGTTTTTGACCTTTGAAAGAGATTCCTTCGTTTTGTCGGAAATTTCAGTATAACTTAGCCCGTCCTTATGATAAAGCAAAAGTGGAACTCTGTATATTTCGGGAAGCTCCTCTATAAGAGAAAAAAGCTCCCGGCTCCTTTCCGCCTTTATGTAGCTTTCCTCCGGCGAGCCTTCACCGGCGATTCCGAATTCAACGTCGTCTATGGGCACGGTTTCCTGCTTCTTCTTGCGTCTTTGGTCTATTATATAATTGGTTGTAATGGTTATTATCCAAGTCGCAAATTTATATTCCGGATTATACTTGTCAAGATTTCTGTAAATTCTGATAAATATCTCCTGCGCAGTATCGTTTGCTTCCTCATAATCGTTTGTCATACGGTGAATCAACGCAAAAACAAGATTTTTATATCTTTTTATTATCTCCTCAAAGGCGTCCTTGTTGCCTCCGAGAACAGCTTTTATAACCTCTTGATCCGTCATTATATCCAACGTCTTGTCCATCGTTTCACCTGCCGTTTCAGTAATTGTTTAAAAAAGGGCGATTTTCAAACCGCCCCTTCATCATCCTCAAAATTTATAGTTCTGTTATATCTGTCGGAAGCCGCCTTTGTATTGGGAAATATATCCTTAGCCGCTCCGACTTCAGCCTTTGGATTCACAAGAGCGGGACTGTAATGTGTGAGCCACAGCTCCCTGACATCTCCCGCCTTTGCAAGCTCCGCCGCTTCCGAAAAAAGCATATGCTTCTTCTCCGCCACCTTTTCGAGCTTCTCTTTGTCTGCATACATACCCTCGCATATAAACAGATCCGCTCCCTTTATAAAAGCAGGTATATTGTCCTTGGGGCGTGTGTCGGTGATATAGCACAGCTTTATGCCCTTTCTCTCTTTTCCGAGAACCATATCGCTTGTAAAGACTCTGCCGTCCTCCGAAACAACTCTGTCCTCCTTCTGGAGAGCCGACCAGTATTTCAGAGGTATATCGTGAGCAACAGCATTTTCCCTGCTGAACCTGCCCTTTCTTGGAAGTGAAAAAGAATATCCGTAACAGCACACCCTGTGATTGAGCCGTATTGCTCCCACCTTAAGTCCGCAGACGTCACCTTCCCATTCATCTGTCTCAATTTCCTCAAGTATAACATCGTAAGGAAGCTCCGGCGCAATGGTTCTCAATCCCGCGACAACATTTCTGAGCCCCCTTGGCCCTATTATTCTCAAAGGCTCTGTCCTGTCGGAATTGCCTATGGTAAGCAGCATTCCCGGAAGTCCCGAAATGTGATCGGCATGAAAATGAGTTATAAGCACAGCGTCTATGTTTTTAAAGCCCCAGCCCATAAGCTTTGCCGTGATCTGAGTTCCCTCGCCGCAGTCAACGAGTATCATACTGCCGTTGAACCGCACAAGCAGCGAGGTC
The DNA here is from genome assembly GCA_947627855.1 of uncultured Clostridia bacterium. GTDB lineage: Bacteria > Bacillota > Clostridia > Lachnospirales > CAG-274 > JAJQCI01. The sequence continues at coordinate 4,205 of CANQXR010000034.1, read as the reverse complement.
AGCCAGCGTCCCGGCAAGGGCATCATTCCGCCTGTTCCCAGAAGAGCAACATCTATCATCAGAATATACCAAACTTCTTTTTCTTAGGTGCGTCCTCGATCTCCTCAGCCGCAGGCGTGGAAGAAAGTCCCGGCTCCTTAACACCGACGATCTCCGACTTTGCAACAGGTATATTTACGCCCTTGTTTACTCCGAATTCAACAAGAAACTCGTCTGCGTATACGCTTACAACCTTGCCGTAAAGTCCGCTTGAGGTTACGACCCAATTGCCGACTTCGATCTTTGATCTCATAGCTTCTCTTTCATTTTCACGCTTTTTGTTCGGTCTGATAATGAATAAATAGAATATAACAACAAGAAACAGTATATAGACAATTATAAAAAACGGACCTCCCGATGCCCCTGTTCTTGCTGCTCCGCCGGCTGCCTGCTGCGCCGTATCAGCCGCTGCTGCCGCTGCCTGCTGCGCACCCTCCAGCGAATCATTAACGCCGTTTAAAAGTATGTTTAAAAGCATTTTTTTCACTCCAGTCTTTATTATATTTATACAACCATATACAAATCGCAGACCTTTTGCCGTGTTTTGTACATAATTAATTATTAAATATTATATATTACAACCTTCGCTCCGTCAAGTCCAAAACAAAAAATACATTTGCGCCGGAGTATTTTCTGTGGAAATTAAAGTCTGTTGCGTACACAAAAAGACCTTCGCTTTTGCGGTTGGCGCGGGCGAAGGTCCTGTTGTCATACGGAATGGACGTTCCTATTGGGCTGATTCATTGTGCGCTCGTTTGTGTTGTTGGGCTGTGTCAGTCTTGGAGAGTTGTTTGAAACTGATGACCGGTTGCTGATGGAGTTCAGGTTTGTTTGTCTGACTGTGGGAATAATTCCCACATTTCTCTTTACCATTTCGTATTTTAACGCATCGGCCTCGGCGTTATACTCGTCAATCCGTTTGCTCCTGCTTTCCGTTTCCTTCTTTTTTGCTTCATAACTTTTCATGTCCTTTAAGTATTGCTCATATGCCATGTCATCGGCGTCCTTTTTTTCTTTTGAGGCTATCAGCCTTGAAAATCCTGATAATTTTTCAACCTTCTGAGGCATTTCAGGCTCATTTGCAAAAAATCTTACGGGCTGTGGCTCGCCCTTTTCGTTTAAGAGCATAATTGGTCTTATCCAACTGTTTTTATCTTTATCCATACCTAAATTTCTTTCTAAGCCTAACCTGAGCGCACCGCTGATTATCATGGATTGGAGAAAATCATTACTTGCTCTTTTATAGGCGTCCATATCGGAAATACGCTTTCCGTCTACAATTATCCTGTCCGCCATTGCCAGAGCCTCTTCCTCATTCCTTGCTCCCGTAAAAGCACATATATGATCTATATAGTTAAGATTTTTTGAAAGAACCTTATCTAAATCCGCACAATGTCCGGGAGGCTTTAAGCCTGCTGATTCTACCATATCGACGCACTTTTTAAGCTCATTGTTATCTGCCGTGCCGCTCAGAAGCGCAGCATAAGCCCGTCCTATCTCATTGCCTGCCTTGCGCTTCTCATTTGTTTCCAAATATGCCTTATAGTCGGCAACTCTTTGCTCATATTTGTCTAAATCCGCCGCATATTGAGCCTCATCTGAGTAATTTTCCCTTTTAGGCTTACTTCTTTCGGTAACAGGTGACATTTCGTTTTCATCGAGCTGCACTGCCTTATAATTATTCGTACCTGATCTCACGCTTATAAATTGAGTGCCTTTATTGTCAATGCTGTTCAGAAGCATTTCCGATATCCGGCTTTCAATCTCTTTCATCTTTGCAAGGTCAGGCTCATCCTTTATGTTAAAATATTCAGCCGCCGACTGAGAATTTATATATACCTTTTCAAGCGCCGTCTTAAAAAGCTTTTTGTCGGTAACCGAAGTAAGGGGACAGCCCGTAATACGCGTCAATATGCCCTGACAAGCGCCTTCGCACCGCTCGGCATTCGATACGCTGCCGGCAATTTCTATTTTGTGATGTCCCCTGTCTTTACGTGCATTCGGAGTGCCTGATATACCACGCATAACATCATCGGCAGTAACAGTAGGATTAGTATCTGCGGTTACGGTTGTAGTAACGGCATTCGACATAATTTCATCATCGGGTATATCCCTTGATTTTGAAAGATTATCTTTATATTTCTTCAGTGTGTCACGGGCTGCCCCGGAATTCAGCTGATCGGTCAGGGCGTTGGGCTGACCGTTGAGGAATTTTTCGATTTCTTCATCAGGTATTCCAACACCGGGGTTAAAGGCATTTGCTATTAATTCGGTGCCAAGATCGCTTGCCTCCATACCCATAGCGCCCAAAGCCACATCGCTGAATAAGTCTGAGCCGATGGTTTCCATAATTGTCTGAGCGGCAGCAGCCGTTTTATGGGCATGCGGTATAATCCCATCTTCGGAGGTTGTGGGAATTTCGCCGGTAATATAAGTATCTGTGGTAAGATATTTGAGCCTTTCAGCCATAATTAACTTGGCAGGAGTTATTATGGCGTTCATTGAATTTACTATGGATTTCAGACTTCCCTGCTTTTCTATCTGCTGAAGATTATCGTGAGCTATGGTCAGTTTCATAGAGGCAAGCCTTTCTGCACGCACTCCCTCCTTTGTGCTGATGTCCCCCAACTCAATTTTTGTGTTGACTATCTGTTCCGTCATTTTATAAAGAGCAGGATATATGGCATTGTTAAAATTATCTACATTGAGCTGATCCTCATGTTCTTTATTTTCGGGGAATCTTTTACGCTAAAAAACCTGACAGAACTCTCTGCCGATTTCTCTTTTCTGTTGGTTCATAAACTCAGAGTCGTCGGTAAGAAGCTCATCAAGGGTAAAGTTTTTGCCTGTATTGGGATTTGTTTTTGTAAGCATATAAGCATAACAGAGATTTTCGGGAGATCTGCCGGTAACAAAACCATTGAGAGGATCATCAAACAGCGCTGCAGCGACTGTGCAATAGTTTTTATGGTTCAGTTCTGACGGATCCATGGACTCAAGCTGTTCCCTGGTATATTCCTGAAGGTTTATTTCTTTTTTTCTCAGCTTCTTACCCTTTGTAACATTGGGATCAGGCTCTTTAAACAGCGACGCAAAAAAGAGTTTGGCATCTCTGTCCTTTATTCTTTCCGACTCTGCTTCCGCAAAGCTCGCCTCGTTGGAAAGAGATTTTTTAAAGCTTCTCACATAGCCAAGAGTATTTATTATCTTCTCATTGTCTGCTACTTCGGGCAGGACGGCTTTCGGTCTGGCAAATACCGAATTTTTCTTCATTACGGTAACAATTGAACCGCTTCGGAACCGAAGAGCATCTCTTACCTCATCAACATAGTCTTCGAGCTTGGCTTCGGGACCAAGCTTGTCAGAAAGATTGTGTCCGTCTATATAAATAGTCTCCAGGGCGGTCTTTACGTTGTTCTCGTTGATATCGTCCATACCCGTAACATTTTTTATATATTCCAAATTGTCCTCGTTGTCCCTGACTCTGATAATCCGGCTGTCCAGTTCAATACCGTCTCTGTTCATATAGTCTACAAATGAGCTGTCTCTTATATACTTTTCCTCCCATTCATCACGGGTGATAGTCGAAGAATCGTTAATGTTTCGCATTTTTACGTAGTTGTTGGACTTCACTCTTTCAAAGCCATCCCGGGTTTTTATCATAGCCACGTTATTGCTTTGGACGTCAAGGCTTTCTCTCAGAGTGTTTGCAGCCTCCTCCACATCGGTGCCTTCAAGACTGCGCCCGTTTATATAGATATCCGACAAAGCCTTCTCTACTTCATCAATTGAGCCAAATGTACGTCCCAATACCGCAGAAAAGAATTTTATACATTCCTGTTTGTTTTCATCGGGATCATTCGAAAAATTATATATGCCATATATTGCCATACAAATATTCACCTCTTTTTTTTAATTTGTAATTCTGCTGATATTATTATACCATAATATGTCATAATCCCGACTGCGGTTTGCGTTTCGATATCCGCTGTTTGCGCCAAATCAGTTTAACCGCCAATAAAGCCCCCAACCTCTTCAATGTGTCCTTGCTCAGTATAATTATGCCTATAAATATAAAAAAGCCCGGTGTTTGAGGTGACCCCCAAAAGTTGGACTTAATGGCGTAGCAGTTTAAGGCTGTTGCGCCATTTTTTATGCTGCCATGT
>CANQXR010000033.1 GCA_947627855.1 uncultured Clostridia bacterium | reverse complement strand
TTCTATATTATACCATATTTCCTACTATTTTTTAATAGGTTTTTACTCCTTCCTGTAGTTTTCGGACAGTCTGCCCCGCAGCGCCCCTTGCTTACACCTGCCGAACGCCTGCGGCGTTCGGCAGGTGCAAGCAAGGGGCGCAATAAAATATCTGAATATGCACCGAATATTCACAGTCATTGTATCATAGAATAATATAAAAACTTACAGAGGTAATATTATGTGCGGAATAGCCGGATTTTGTGATTTTAACAATAATTTCAAACAAAAAAGCAAATATTATACAGATATACTTAAAAATATGAGAAAAACAATAGCTCATAGGGGACAGGATACTGTAGGCGAATATCTGGACGAAAATATAGGGCTTAGTCAGACAAGGCTTACAATACGTGATCTGAAAAACGGAAATCAGCCTATTATAAGGTCAAAAGGCGGAAGATATTGTGCAATAGTATACAACGGCGAAATATATAATGCAGAAGAACTCAAAGCCGAGCTTTCTCTTAAAGGCTATAAATTTGAAACCACAACCGACACAGAGGTTATACTTTACGCATATATGGAATACGGCGCTGTTTCCGTAAATATGCTTAACGGAATATTTGCCTATGCCATATGGGACAGCAGTGAAAACGCCCTATGGCTGTTCAGGGATCGTTTTGGAATAAAACCGCTTTTCTACACCATAAACGATAATCGCATAATATTCGGCTCAGAGCCAAAAGCCCTGTTTGCCCACCCGGATTTCAAGGCGGAAATAGACGATAACAGTCTGAGGGAGATTCTGGGGCTTGGTCCTGCAAGGACAGAGGGAAACGGGGTTTTCAAAAATCTCAGGGAGGTAAGCTATGGCTCCTATTTTTATTTTTCACGAGAATGCAAAAAGGAAATAACCTATTGGCAGCTTAAGGCTTTTCCTCATACCGAAAGCTTTGACGAAACAATAGCCCATACGAGATGGCTTATAGAGGACAGTGTAAAAAGACAGATGGTTTCAGACGTTCCTGTATGCAGCTTCCTTTCCGGCGGCATAGATTCAAGCATAGTTACTGCGTTGGCATACAGATATCTTGAAAGCAAAGGACAGGAGCTTAACACATTTTCATTTGATTTTGTCGGCAACGACAAATATTTCAGATCAAATTCATTTCAGCCCGCAAGGGATAAGCCATATGTGGATATTGTGCTTGAAAAATATCATACAAATCACACCTGTCTTGAATGTGACGAAGTAAGGCTTGCCGATCTTCTGTATGACAGTGTAGACTGCAAGGATCTCCCCGGAATGGCTGATGTGGACAGCTCTCTGCTGTATTTCTGTTCTTTGGTAAAAAAGCACAACAAGGTCACTCTTACAGGGGAATGTGCCGATGAAATATTCGGCGGATACCCTTGGTTTTTCCGTCCGGAGCTTTACAATGCCAATGCTTTTCCGTGGTCCGTGGATATTCGCATACGCGAAAGTCTTATCAGAAAGGACATTTTAAAAAGACTTGACCTTAAGGAGTATGTAAATAAAAAATATTCCGACTCAGTCAGCAGAACACCACATCTGAAAACCGATGATAAGGAAACGCTTAAAAAAAGAAAAATAAATTATCTCAATATAAAATGGTTTATGACAACACTTCTTGACAGAATGGACAGAACTTCCATGTACTCCGGACTGGAGGCCCGTGTGCCCCTTGCCGATTACAGAATAGTTGAATATGTGTACAATGTTCCTTGGGAAATAAAGGCAAAAGACAATATACCGAAATATCTGCTGAGAAAATCCTGCGAAGATCTTCTGCCCTCCGAAATAATATGGCGTCGAAAAAGTCCTTACCCCAAAACCTATGATCCCGAATATGAAGAGCTGCTGAAAGCACGGCTTAGGGAGGTAATCAGCAAAGACAGCCCTGTCCTTGAAATATTCGACAGAAGCAGCATTATAAAATTTATGGAAACTCCCCAGGACTACGGTTCTCCATGGTTCGGTCAGCTTATGTGCGGACCGCAGATGCTTGCGTATATTCTTCAGATAAACTACTGGCTTATAAAATACTCGCTTATATGATTTCCCGTATACGGGGCTGCTCGGGCATTCAAACCATCGAAGATGGTTTGAATGCCCGACCCGCGGGTCGGGGGCGAGGACAGGGAAGAAAACCACGCAGGAGCGGACAGGTCCGCTCCTGCGTGGTTTTCTTCCCTGTCCTCGCCCCCGAGCAGCAATCTGAAGTATGGCTGATTACAACGCAGTCTCAGGGCATAGTTTTCAAAAGCTTTTTCAGATATTTTCCCGTATATGAATTATCGCAGGCAGCTATCTCCTCCGGGGTTCCTGCTGCAACGAGTTCTCCTCCGCCGTCGCCGCCCTCCGGTCCCAGATCTATAATATAGTCTGCCGTTTTAATAACGTCAAGATTATGCTCTATCACGACTACTGTATTTCCTCCGTCTGCAAGTCTTTGCATTATATCCACAAGCTTTGCCACATCGGCGGCGTGAAGTCCCGTAGTCGGCTCGTCAAGGACATAAATCGTTCTGCCTGTTGAGCGTCTCGAAAGCTCCGTTGCCAGCTTGACTCTCTGAGCCTCGCCCCCTGAAAGGGTCGTGGAGGGCTGTCCGAGTTTGATATAGGAAAGCCCCACGTCATTAAGGGTTTCAAGCTTCGCCCGTATCCTTGGAAGATTTTCAAAAAAATCATAGGCTTCGGCGACAGTCATATCCAGAACATCCGCTATGGACTTTCCCTTATACTTTACTTCAAGGGTTTCCCTGTTATACCTCTTGCCATGGCACACCTCACAGGGAACATATATATCCGGCAAAAAGTTCATTTCAATTTTAACTATTCCGTCGCCGCAGCACGCTTCACATCTTCCGCCCCTGACATTAAATGAAAATCTGCCCTTTGTATATCCCTTTCTCTTTGCATCGGGTACATTTGAGAAAAGATCCCTTATAAGGTCAAACAGTCCCGTATATGTCGCAGGATTTGAACGTGGCGTCCTGCCTATGGGTGATTGGTCTATATTTATAATTTTATCAAGGTTTTCCCAGCCCTTGACCGACCTTGCCTTTCCTGCCTTTATTCTTGCCCTGTTCAGCCTTCTTGCAAGGGTTCTGTACATAACCTGATTCACAAGGGAGCTTTTGCCTGAGCCTGACACGCCCGTAACGCACACAAAAAGCCCCAGCGGTATATCAACATTCAGCTTTTTCAGATTGTTGACCTCCGCCCCTCTTATCATAAGCTTATTTTTTCCCGGCTTTCTTCTTTTGGCAGGAATAGGTATTTCAAGCTTTCCGCTCAGATATTTTCCCGTAAGAGAGCTGTCACACTCAAGAAGTCCGCTGACATTTCCCGAATAAACAACCTCGCCGCCGCGCTCCCCTGCCAATGGTCCTATATCCACCACGTGATCCGCCGCCATAATAGTGTCGTTGTCATGCTCCACAACTATAAGCGTATTCCCCAGATCTCTCAGATTCTTAAGTGTGGCAAGAAGCTTGTCGTTATCTCTTTGGTGAAGCCCTATACTCGGTTCGTCAAGTATATATAAAACTCCCACAAGCCCCGACCCTATCTGTGTCGCAAGGCGTATTCTCTGAGATTCTCCTCCCGACAGGGTTCCAGCAGTTCTTGAAAGAGTCAGATAGTCAAGTCCCACATCGGAGAGAAAGCCAATTCTTGCATTTATTTCCTTCAGAATAAGATCGGCTATGGCGTGCTGTCTTTTTGTAAGCTCCAGATTTCCGAAAAAATCTTTAAGCTCCTTTACGGATTTTGCGGTAACATCGGATATGCTTTCTCCCCCGACAGTAACAGCAAGCATTTCCGGACGCAGCCTTTTGCCCTTGCACACGGGACAGGTTATATTTGTCATATAGCCTTCATATTCCTTCTTTGATGCCTCGGAATATGTTTCGGCATAGCGCCTTTCTATATTGTTCACAATACCGTCAAAGTAGAAATCATAGCTTTTCATAACTCCGCCCGACTTGAAAACAACTGGCACTGTTTCTCCGCCGTTTCCGTACATAATGTAATGCTTTGTTTCCTCAGAAAGATCCTTATAGGGCATATCAAGGTCTATATTATGCATTTTTGAAAGCTGCTTGAAAAGATAATTGCTCATAGAGCCATCTGTTGTGATGGCATTCCAGCCATATACGGCAATAGCTCCCTCGTTTATGGAAAGCTCCGGGTCGGGCACTATCAGCTCAGGATCGAATATAAACTTTGCCCCAAGCCCTGAGCATTCCGGACAGGCGCCATGAGGATTATTGAATGAAAACATACGCGGCTCTATCTCCTCTATGCTCACTCCGCAGTCGGGACAGGCAAAATTCTGTGAAAAGGTAAGAGTTTCTTCCCCTGTGTCAACAAAAAGTATTCCTCCCGTAAGCGCCATTACCGTTTCTATTGACTCGGCAAGTCGTGCTTCTATGCCCTCCTTTACCACAAGCCTGTCCACCACAAGCTCTATAAGGTGTTTTACGTTTTTTTCAAGCTTTATATCCTCGGAAAGATCATATGTTATGCCGTCTATCCTCACTCTGACATAGCCGCTTTTTCTTGCGTCATCAAGTATTTTTGCGTGCTCGCCCTTTCGTCCTCTTACAATAGGAGCGAGTATCTGAAGTCTTGTTCTCTCAGGCAGTCCCATTATCTGATCGACTATCTGGTCAACGCTCTGACGTTCTATAACCTTGCCGCATTTCGGGCAGTGGGGCGTACCTACTCTTGCAAAAAGCAGTCTGAAATAGTCATATATTTCCGTCACCGTACCCACTGTGGAGCGTGGATTGTTGTTTGTGGTTTTCTGGTCTATTGAAATTGCCGGAGAAAGTCCGTCTATGCTGTCTATATCAGGCTTTTCCATTCTGCCCAAAAACATTCTTGCATAGGAGGAAAGACTTTCGACATACCTTCTCTGCCCCTCGGCATATATGGTGTCAAAGGCAAGACTGGATTTTCCCGATCCGCTAAGTCCCGTAAAAACATTCAGCTTGTTCCTTGGTATTTCAACATCTATATTCTTAAGATTGTTTTCTCTTGCACCCTTTATAACAATTTTTTCTTCCATTGTCCAAAACCTCTTTTGTATTTTAAATATGATTAAACATTCAGAAAATACCGTCCTGCTCAGCTCCATTGTTTTACAGAGCAATATGCAAAAGCTCCGCCGACAACAGCCATAATCAAAGAACCGTAAAGCTTTATGCCCGATGTTTCCCCTAAGAGAATACATTCAATTACGGTGCTGAGCTTTATAAGTACAAATATAAGTCCCATTACAAAGCAGCCGCCCGGCGCACCCGTACCCTTTTTTATGTTTATGCCCAATACTCCCATAAAAAGCATTATAAAGGCAGAGCCGAACAGATAAAACCCATCGCTTATCTCTGTTATTGCAACAGCATTCAGAGCTGCCATAATTAGGGCATTTTCGGGCAAGGCTCCTGTTTTGACGGAATATATGAACACAGCAATCTGCGCCAGACTGAGAGCAAATATAATGCGTGAAATGAATTTGCCCAGTATGGCATAAACAGAAGCCTTCATATAGATTCCCCCTCTACAATAGCAATAGCCCATTCAGCCTTTTTATCTCATCTCTCAGCTCAGCGGCCTCCTCAAACTTAAGCTCCAGAGCAAGCTTTTTCATTTTCTCGGTCAGGCTGTTTATAAGAGCCTTGAGTTCGGCTGACGACATAGACTCAGGATCCTTTTCAAGCTTCATTGACTTTCTGCCCGTAACAGCTTCGGTGGCCTTTATTATTTCGTGAACCTTTTTCTTTATTGTTTTGGGGATTATGCCGTGCTCCTCATTATATTTCTGCTGTACGCTCCGGCGGCGTGCGGTTTCGTTTATGGCTCTTTCCATGGACTCCGTAACGTAATCCGCATACATTATAACTCTGCCCTCTGCGTTTCTTGCCGCTCTGCCTATCGTCTGTATAAGGGACATTTCCGAACGGAGAAAGCCCTCCTTATCGGCATCAAGAATTGCCACAAGAGCTGTTTCGGGTATGTCAAGCCCCTCTCTCAGAAGATTTATGCCCACAAGAACATCAAATTCTCCCAGCCTTAAATTCCTTATTATTTCCAGTCTTTCAAGGGTATCTATGTCGGAATGGAGATATTCCGCCCTCACGCCGTTTTCGGTGAGATATTTGGTAAGATCCTCCGCCATTTTTTTCGTAAGTGTCGTTATAAGAACCCTGTGCCCCTTTTTCACTGTTTTGTTTATCTCCGCAAGAAGGTCGTCTATCTGTCCCTCGACAGGTCTTACCTCTATTTCGGGATCCAGAAGCCCCGTAGGACGTATGAGCTGTTCCACCACGTTTTCGGAATGTGTTTTTTCATATACATTCGGCGTGGCGGAAACAAAAAGCATCTGATTCATTTTCGATTCAAACTCATCAAACTTAAGAGGTCTGTTGTCGAGGGCCGAGGGCAGTCTGAAGCCGAAATCAACAAGGGACATTTTTCGGGCACGGTCGCCGTTGTACATACCTCTTACCTGTGGTATGGAGGCGTGGGACTCGTCCACAATCGTAATGAAATCCTTTGGGAAATAATCTATAAGTGTATGGGGAGTACTTCCCTCCGCTCTGCCGGAAAGATGTCTTGAGTAGTTTTCTATTCCCGAACAATAGCCCATTTCGCTCATCATTTCCATATCGTAGTTTGTGCGCTCCTCTATTCTCTGAGCCTCTATAAGCTTTTCTTCCGATTTGAAATATTTTATTCTTTCCTCAAGCTCTTTGCTTATGCTTTCAAGAGCCTTTTTCATTTTATCCTTTCCTATAACATAGTGGCTTGCGGGATATACGCATACATGGTTTCTTATGCCCTTGATTTCTCCGGTCAGGGCGTCTGTTTCGGATATTCTGTCAACCTCATCGCCGAAAAACTCAACCCTGTACGCCGTGTCAGTGCTTTCCGCCGGAAATATCTCAATAGTATCTCCCCTCACTCGGAACGTGCCTCTTGTAAAGTTTATGTCATTTCTGTTGTACTGCATTTCCACAAGCCGTCTTAATACATCATCTCTGTCCTTAATCATTCCGGGACGTAATGAAACGCACATTTCGTTGTAATCTATGGGATCTCCCAGACCGTATATACAAGAAACAGACGCAACTATTATAACATCACGTCTTTCAAAAAGAGCCGCCGTGGCGGAATGTCTGAGCTTGTCTATTTCATCGTTCACCGAAGAATCCTTTGCAATGTAAGTATCCGACTGTGGAACATACGCCTCCGGCTGATAATAATCATAATAGCTTACAAAATATTCCACTGCATTGTCGGGAAAAAATTCCTTGAATTCATTATAAAGCTGAGCCGCAAGGGTTTTGTTGTGAGCCAGTACGAGGGTCGGACGGTTGAGCTTTTCTATTATGTTTGCCATTGTAAACGTCTTTCCGGAGCCTGTAACTCCAAGAAGTGTCTGATATTTAAGACCCTCCCGAAAGCCCTCCGCAAGCTCTTCGATAGCCTTTGGCTGATCCCCCGTAGGCCTGAATGATGATACCAATTTAAACCGATCCATAATTGCAGCCCCCTTTTTCAGATTAGTCCGCTGGTGTTCCTTCTTCCGTTTCTTCAGGGTGGCTCAGCCTGTATTCCTCCTGAGCCTTTCTGAAATTGTATAAAAGCCCCTCATCGGCGGAAAGGCACATCATAGCCCTGCTTATGTACTCAGTTTTCCCAACTTTTATATATTTCATAATATTATAAGCAAGTGCTTCCGAATTGAATACATAGCTTTTTGCGCTGTCCACAAGCTCGTATGCACCTTCCTCATAGCCGTTTCCCAACATTGTATAATAACTTTTGGCGTTTATGCGTATGCCGTTTGCAACTTCATAGAGATGATCCTTTTCTATTTTGTCGTTTGCCATGTTGTTTACTTCTTCGTCCAGTCTTTGCGTAAACTTCTGACTGTTTGTAACTATATAGCCCGACAGGTCATATATGTCGTCCTGCTCGTTTATAGGCTCCGTCCCCTCTATATATATTTCACCCTCTGAAATGTCCGTTTCTGTGTTTGTTTCCTCGGTTTTTCTGACTGCCAGCAGGGACTGAATGACACAAAGCGCCGCCAGAACAGCCAGAAGAGCCATAATTCCTTTGGTTTTCATATACTTCCTCCAATCATATGCTACAATTTTAACACAGCCTTTCACAAAGTTCAACATCAAAATATGCCTTTCAGAGCCGGCGTAAATACATTTTTGGAGAATTTACCTTATTTTTTTTATATTTTTCATTAAAATTTAATTGATAAACGTATATGAAATATGTTAAAATGAAAACGTGGAAATATGAAAAAAATTTTTCCCTTAAAAGGAGTGAAAAAATATGAAAAAAATCAAAAAAATTCTGGCCTTGTCCACAGCGGCGGTTATGGCTTTTTCTTCATTGACTATGGCGGCGGAGTCTGCGGACTATCAGAAAAGCTATACTGTATTCGTAAACGATGATATTGTGGACTTTACCTATCAGAAACCGTATAATGAAAACGGCAGTGTATTTGTCCCCGTAAGAGGAGTGTTTGAAGCCATGGGCTTTGAGGTGGATTATGAGCCTGTAACAAAAACGGCATACCTCACCGATGAATTTCATTCCATTGAAATAACGCTGGGCAATACATACTTCAAAGCCGACGGAAAGACGATTTATCCCGAAACACCTCAGTTTATATTAAACGACTGCTTTATGATACCCTTGAGAGCAGTTTCCGAAGCCGTTGATGCAGAAGTAAGCTATAACAATTCCACCTATATAATTGACATAGCCTATGACACCGGCAGAGATGAATTTGGCGTTAAGGAGGGTTCTCTTGCGGCGAAGGCTGATGAGGAAGCGAAGAAAAACACAGAAGCCACAACAGCTGAAGAAAAGGCTGAAGCAACCACCGAAAAGGCTCAGTCCGCCGAAAACAATCTGAATGTTCAGCTTAATAGAATTCCCTTTGAGATTGACAAGGAAACATTCTGGTTCGGACAGAAAAATATTCCAAGCCCGTTCAAAAAGGTTCCCGGAGCTTTCGGCTTCACATGGAATATATATATGCCGAGAAACGGTGAATATTATATGCTTGGCACAAATAATTCGGGAGAGATAGTTGCATTTTATGCTCTTACCTCTGACTTTTCATTTGAGGGACTTGAGGGCAATTCAAGGGACATCAAGGAAGTGTCCTATGAAGGTCTTACAATCAAGCCTTATATAAGAGAAAGCTATAATAAAAATCTTGACGGCAGACTTTATGCGCTTTTCGTATGCCAAGACGAATATATGGGCAATGTTTCAATGGACAGCGATGTTCTTGACGGAATAAAGTTCCAGCTTGAAAATATGATAAATACAATAAGACTCAGAGAGGGAAACGGTATAGACGCTCTTGAGGAATACGAGCATTATCACACAGCGCAGGAACAGGCTGAGTCGGCAGCCAAAAACCATGGCAAGGCAGAGGATACTTATCCCAACAGGCTTTCCGACTCCGGCTATGACGGAATAATCGTTGAAAGATATCTCTTTGAGGATATGCTTCGCACACCCTTCTATTTTGATATATTTGACGATGCACTTTCCGATCTGGGAGTTTATAATTCCATAACATACGGCGGCTTCTATTATATCGACATAGGTCTTAGCTATAATACCGTAGACAACATATTATGCTATGCTCATAATATATTTATTACGGACGAAGATTATTATGCGGACGATTATGACTATTAATATCAGCGGCGGCGGAAGATGGTTTTCCGCCGCCCTTTGTTTTCTGTACACTTTTAACAAAAAATAAAATATTATTAAGGATTTATTGACTTTATTCACAAAATATGTTAAAGTAAAAATAAGTAGTATAAGCTTATAAGGGAAAAAGCCTCCGAATATGCTTCGGATGTGCCGATTCCCAAATAAAATTTTTAAATGAGGTGATCAATATGCACGAAGTATTGGAAAAACTTTCTGCCATCGGTATCGTTCCCGTAATTGCTATTAATGATGTTGAAAAGGCTGTGCCTCTTGCAAAGGCTCTTGTTGCAGGCGGTCTGCCCTGTGCCGAGGTTACATACAGAACGGCAGAGGCAGAGGAATCAATAAGAAGAATGGCTAAGGAAGTTCCCGAATGCATCGTTGGTGCAGGTACGGTTCTTACACCGGAGCAGGCTGACTCAGCTATTGCAGCAGGCGCTAAGTTTATCGTTTCTCCCGGTCTTAATCCGAAGGTTGTAAAGCACTGCATCGACAAGGGCTATCTTATTACTCCCGGTACGGCAAATCCTTCAGACGTTGAAACGGCAATTGAGCTTGGTCTTGACGTTGTTAAGTTCTTCCCCGCAGAAGCTGCAGGCGGAATCAATATGATCAAGTCAATGTGCGGTCCTTACACAAAGATGAAATTTATGCCCACAGGCGGAATCAACCCAAGCAATCTTAACAACTATCTGAGCTTCAACAAAATCATCTGCTGCGGCGGTTCGTGGATGGTTAAGCCTGAGCTTGTAAACGAAGGCAAATTCGATGAAATCGTTGCCCTTTGCAAAGAGGCTGTTCAGACTATGCTCGGTCTTGAGGTTGCTCATATAGGCATAAACTCAGAAAACGAAGAGGCTGCTCTCGCAATAGCAGGTCAGTTCAACAAGCTTTTCAACTTCCCCATCAGAAACGGCAACTCAGCAGTATTTGCTTCTGACGGCATCGAAGTAAGAAAGCAGATGTTCCGTGGCACAAACGGACATATTGCCATCAAGACAAAATATATGGCAAGAGCTATCCGTTATATCGAAGCTATGGGCGGCGTTTTCGATAAGGAAAAGGACGTTGTTGTAAAGAACGGTCAGATCACAGCTATTTATCTGAAAGACGAGATCGGCGGATTCGCTATCCATCTTGTTCAGAAATAATTGTTTTGCTGAATAATATTTTCCCCGGCTTTTTTAAAGTCGGGGATTTTTAACGCCCTGCGGCAAAACCCGTCAGACCATCTTCAGATGGTCTGACGGGCTTTGCCGCAGGGCGTTGCGGGGGCGAGGGCGGCGGTACGGGGAAACGGGGGAAAGGGGGAGGACAAGTCCTCCCCCTTTCCCCCGTTTCCCCGTACCGCCGCCCTCGCCCCCGCGCCCGCCCCGATTTTCCGGAGCATTTATATTTATAAATGCTCCGGAAAATCGGGGCGGGCAACTCACCGCAGGCTTTTGCCGTATTTTTCAAGTATTGATTTTATAGTGTTCTGTTCCACTTCATTTATAAATCTGACTCTTCCCACATTTTTATCATCGCCTATATGTCTTTCAAAATACATAAGGTCTATCCATTTGCCATGTTTGAAGCCTGTTTTTTCAAGAGTACCCGCATATCTGAAGCCGTATGCCTTATGAAGCTTTACACTTGCCTCGTTGGGACAGGCTATCAGACCGTACATATTTCTTATGTTCATACATTCAAGAATTTCCAGAACAGCTCCGTAAAGGGCGCTGCCTATTCCTCTCCCTGTGCAGGAATTGTCTATATAAACTGAAAGCTCTGCGTCATAGCCGAACGCAGTCCTTTGCATAAATCTTGCCCCATAGCAATATCCCAGAATTCTGCCCTTATCCTCGCACACTATGTACGGATATTCCGATGATATTCTGCTCACTCTTTCTCTGAACTCCTCGATCGGCGGAACCTCACATTCAAATGTTATTGTCGTGTCAAGTATATACGGTTTATATATTCCGAGAATTTCCTCGCTGTCGCACACAGCCGCCTGCCTTAGTTTCATTGCCGTCACTTCCTCATTGTTGTCATTCAGGAACATTCTAACAGATTTTATAGACAAAAACAACGGAATTTTCATTTTTTACTTGACAATTTGCATTTAAAAGCTTATATTATAAAATATTGAAGAGTAAAGGCTATGACGGAGAAAAAGAGCATTCTGTGTTTCCAAAGAGAAAAGACGGTAGGTGAAAGTCTTGAAAACAGATGCTGCTGCCCGGCTCCATCAGCTCCGTATCACAAATGCGGCGCATAACCTGCGTTAAAGGTCAAAAGTGAGTGGGAATTTATTTCCGCTAATTAGGGTGGTACCGTCGGCTTCCGACCCCTTTGGGGCTTGGAGGTTTTTTTATTTTATTAAAAAGGAGATTAGATAATGGCTGACGAAAAAATGGTAACGGCGATAACCTCTATGGAGGACGATTTCGCAAAATGGTATACAGATGTTGTAAAAAAAGCCGACCTCTGTGACTATGCATCTGTAAGGGGCTGTATGATACTCCGTCCCTATGGCTATGCAATATGGGAGCTTATACAGCACAATCTTGACAGAATGTTCAAGGAAACAGGTCACGAGAATGTATATATGCCTATGTTCATTCCCGAAAGCCTGCTTCAGAAGGAGAAGGATCACGTTGAGGGCTTTGCTCCGGAGGTTGCATGGGTAACTCACGGCGGTTCGGAAAAGCTTCAGGAAAGGCTTTGCGTGCGCCCCACCTCCGAAACCCTTTTCTGCGATCACTACAAGAATATAATACATTCTTACAGAGATCTTCCGAAGCTCTACAATCAATGGTGTTCGGTCTGCCGCTGGGAGAAAACCACACGCCCATTCCTGCGTACTCTGGAATTTCTGTGGCAGGAGGGTCATACGGCTCACGCAACAGCGGAAGAGGCTGAGGAAGAAACCATCAGAATGCTCAACGTATACGCCAAATTCTTAAATGATTATCTTGCAATACCTGTTGTAAAGGGCAGAAAAACCGAAAAGGAAAAATTTGCGGGCGCAAAGGCTACCTACACAATAGAGTCCCTTATGCATGACGGCAAGGCGCTTCAGGCAGGCACGAGCCACAACTTCGGAGATGGCTTCGCAAGGGCGTTCGGCATACAGTATACTGACAAAAACAACAAGCTTCAGTATGTCCATCAGACTTCGTGGGGTATGACGACACGACTGATAGGTGCGCTTATAATGGTTCATTCTGACAACAACGGACTTGTGCTTCCTCCGAGGATAGCCCCTGTTCAGGTAATGATAATACCCGTTATGCAGAAAAAGGCGGGAGTTATCGAGGCTGCCGACAAGCTCCGTGAAAGACTTTCAAAGGTATGCAGAGTAAAGACTGACGCTTCGGACAAAAGCCCCGGCTGGAAATATGCCGAGCAGGAAATGAAGGGCATACCTCTGCGTGTTGAGATAGGTCCCCGTGACATAGAAAACAATCAATGCGTAATGGTCACAAGACTTGGCAGAGTAAAGACCGTTGTTTCCCTTGACAACATCGAAACGGCTGTATGCGAAGCCCTTGAAAAAATGCAGAAGGATCTTTACGAAAAGGCTCTTGCGCACAAAAACAGCCATACCTTTGACGCTGTTGATATGGCGGAATTTGAAAAGCAGCTGAATGAAAACCCCGGCTTTATAAACGCTATGTGGTGCGGCGATGAAGAGTGCGAAAACAAAATAAAGGAAATGACAGGCGCAACATCACGCTGTATGCCCTTTGAGCAAAGACATATTTCCGATGTATGCGTATGCTGCGGCAAGCCTGCAAAAACTATGGTGACATGGGGCAAGGCATACTGATATAATCTCAGACCCTTACCTTAAAGACATTCAAGGGCATCTCTGTAACCAAGAAGCATCATTCTTTCAAGCTTATCCCTTGAAAAATTCATGGTTCCCGTAAAAAAATCTCCCAGATCCGCCGATGGCTTTATGAGCCTTATATCGGCATTTGGGAATTTTTTTATATTTGCCTTTTCGTCAAGGGAAACGGCTATTATTGTTTCCGCCTTTTTTTCATAGACAGGTCTTATGGGCAGATTGTCGCATATGCCGCCGTCACAGTATTTTTTCCCGTCTATATCTATGCTTTCATACACAAAGGGAATAGCCGAGGTGGCAAGCAGAACGTCAACGACCTTGTCCCTTTCAAGACCTCGTATATTAAAATATGCCGCCCTGAGATTCAACAGCTTATTCAGATAAAGCTCCGCCGGCAGCAGGTTAATAAAAGGTATTCTTGAAACATCGGTGCATGAAATAAAGCAATCCATTCTTCCGAGCCTGCTTTCGTCAATATATTCCTCTATTATATTTCTAAGACAGCTCTGACAGAAAATGCTGTCGCTGCCTGTGGCTATGTTCACAAGCTCTCTTTTATCCTTTGAGGGGCAGAGTATATCCTTTTCGGATATTCGCCGCCATATATTATAACAGCAGTTGAAGCCGCCCATGGCAAAGAGGGCGGCGTTAAGTCCTCCCACCGATGCTCCGCTGACTGAGGTTATTTCTTTATCTATGCCCTTTTCCTTAAGTCCCCACCATACGCCAACCTCATAAGCGCCTTTTGCTCCTCCGCCGCCGAATACAAGTCCCAAAGACATAAAAAAACCTTCCATATAATTTGCTGATACATTATATGAAAGGTTTTGTTTAAATGTGTTTATGTCAGTATGGTTCAAAAAAATCGGGTATTTCGTCTGCCGAGTGCCGCCGGCAGTTTTTTGCGGAAAAATATACACAGCTTCCGCAGTTTCCCACACTTCCCGAAAAGTCGAATTCTCCCTCAAGAGGTCTGTAATATTTGCAAAGCTGCTTGTGTCCCTTGGTGTTTTCTGTCATAATATCACCCGCCGATATAATATTCACAGCTTTATTTTATTACAAAATAAAATATATTATACATATTCTCCGCAAAATAACCTTATAGAAATACCGTCTCAGGGAAAAATCATTGTTTTATTATGGCTTCAGAATTTATGGGCTTCATCAAGACAGGGCCAGCTTCTGTCACGCTCGTTTATATTCAGAGGAACGCCGCCCTCCAAAAAATATTCCTCAGCCTTTTTGTATACCTCCGGCCAGAGAATGCCTATTCCGGGGTCGTTCCATAATATTCCGCCCTCGTCTCCGGGGTGGTAGAAATCGGTCACCTTATAGCAGAACTCAGCCTCCTCCGAAAGAACAAGATAGCCATGGGCAAATCCCTCGGAAATATAAAACTGCTTTTTGTTTTCGGCGCTAAGCTCTATGCCGAACCACTTGCCGTAGGTGGCGCTGTTTTTTCTGAGATCCACCGCAACATCGAAAACCTTGCCCCTTACAACTCTCACAAGCTTTCCCTGTGGATAGTTTTTCTGAAAGTGCAGCCCTCTCAGTACTCCTTTTCCGCTCATTGACTGATTGTCCTGAACAAAAACCATATCAAGCCCGTTTTCCGACATATCCCTCTGATTATATGTTTCCATAAAATAGCCTCTTTCGTCCCCGTGAACGGTAGGCTCTATTACATAAAGTCCCTCGATAGGGCATTTTGTTATTTTGATCTGACTCATATAAGCTCCTCCTTAAAAATCTATCTCCTTCAGATATCTCGCAAGGGCGTCCTGCCATGGGGGAAGGGGGCGAAAACCGTTTTCCGCAAGCTTTGATCTGTCCATACGGCTGTTTGACGGGCGCTTTGCCTTTGCGGGATATTGGTCGCTTGAAACCGGCAGAACCTTTACACTGCCATATTTTGGGTCATATGCCTTTGCCTGAGCCATTATTTCTTTTGTGAAATCAAACCAGCTTATATATTCACCCTCGTTTGTGGCGTGATAACGTCCGTATTTGTCTGTTTCTATCATATCCACAAGGAGCCTGCTCAGATCATATGTGTATGTCGGCGTGCCTATCTGATCGTTTACGACAGTCAGCACATCTCTGTTTTTGCCGAGATTTAACATGGTTTTAATAAAATTCCTGCCGTTTTTGCCGAATACCCATGCTATTCTCACAATATAGCTTTTGTCCGCATATTTCTCAACCGCAAGCTCTCCCTCATATTTTGTCATTCCGTAAACATTCAGAGGATTTCTTTCGTCATCGGGCTTCCATGGTCTTTCGCCCTGTCCGTCAAAAACATAGTCCGTAGACAGATAAAGCAGTTTGCAGCCGATTTTTCCGCAGACCTTGGCAATATTTTCCGTACCTGTGGAGTTGACAGCCCTTACCTTTTCCACATTTTCCTCTTCCTCCGCAAGATCCACCGCCGTCCATGCCGCACAGTGAATAACAGCATCGGGAGCCGTTTTTACTATCATTTTTTCCACAGCCTCGCCGTCCGTAATGTCAAGCTCGTCTATGTCTGTTCCGAAGCCTTCGTGTCCTCTGTTTTCAAGCTCTTTTATTACGTCGCTGCCCAACTGACCCTTTGCGCCTGTTACAAAAACCTTCATTTTATTACCTCTCTGTCGCCGTACATTTTTTCGTAATAGCTTCTGTATTCACCTGATATTATGGTTTCCCACCAATTTTTATTTTCAAGATACCATTTTATGGTTTTTCTGATGCCGTCCTTAAACATTGTTTCGGGAAGCCAGCCGAGTTCGGTGTGTATCTTGGTTGGGTCTATGGCATAGCGAAGATCGTGACCCTTTCTGTCGGAAACAAATGTTATAAGCTCCTCGCCCTTGCCAAGCTCCTTACATATAAGCCTTACAATGTCTATATTTTTCATTTCATTATGTCCGCCTATATTGTAGACCTCTCCGACCCTGCCTTTGCGTATTATAAGATCTACGGCTCTGCAGTGATCCTCCACATAAAGCCAGTCCCTTACGTTCTTTCCCTCTCCGTAAACCGGCAGGGGCTTGTCGTTAAGCGCATTTGCTATCATAAGGGGTATCAGCTTTTCGGGGAACTGATAGGGACCGTAGTTGTTTGAACAGCGGCTTATGCTGACAGGAAGTCCGTAGGTCCGGAAGTATGCCAGAGCAAGCAGATCCGCCGATGCTTTGGAGCCTGAATAAGGAGAGCTTGTGCAGAGGGGCGTTTTTTCCGTAAAAAGCAAATCCGGTCTGTCAAGGGGAAGATCTCCGTACACCTCGTCCGTAGACACCTGATGAAATCTTTTTGTGCCGTATTTTATGCAGGCGTCCATAAGAACAGCCGTGCCAAGTATGTTTGTTTTCAGAAATATATCCGGCGAATCTATGGAGCGATCCACATGGGTTTCCGCCGCAAAATTGATTACAACATCGGGCTTTTCACTTTCAAAAAGGGAATACATGGCTTCTCTGTCGCAGATATCAGCCCTTACAAATCTGAAGTTTTCATTTTCGGAAACAGGAGAAAGGGTTGAAAGATTTCCCGCATAGGTAAGCTTGTCTATGCATACTATTTTGCAGTCGTCATATTTATCCAGCATATAGAATATAAAATTACTGCCTATAAAGCCTGCTCCGCCTGTAACAAATATTTTCATAATACGCTCCTTTTTTTGTCTATATACTTTCCGTCAAGCACATCCATAAGATATTGCCCGTACTGGTTGTTCTTATATTCCTCATATGCCCTCAGAACATCATTTCTGCCTATCCAGCCGTTCAGATATGCTATTTCCTCAAGACAGGCTATTTTTCTGTGCTGATGGGTTTCTATGGTTTTGACGAAGTTTGTAGCCTCCACAAGACTTTCATGAGTACCTGTGTCAAGCCATGTAAAGCCCTGACCGAGAAGCTCCACATTAAGCCTGCCCTGTTCGAGATATATCCTGTTAAGGTCGGTTATTTCAAGCTCGTTGCGTGCTGACGGCTCAAGGGAGGCCGCATATTCCACAACGCTGTTGTCATAAAAATAAAGTCCCGTAACGCAGTAATTGCTTTTGGGCTTTTTGGGCTTTTCCTCTATGGAAACAGCCTTGCCGTTTTTGTCGAATTCAACAATACCGAATCTCTCCGGGTCGTCCACATAATATCCGAAGATAGTTGCGCCCTTTCCTTCCTTTGCGTTTTTCACAGCCGCCCTCAGTCTTTTTTTAAGACCGTTTCCGAAGAATATATTATCTCCGAGAATCATCGCCGCACAGCTGTCGCCTATAAATTTTCTGCCAATTATAAACGCTTGGGCAAGCCCATCGGGGGAGGGCTGTACGGCATAGCTCAGATGTATGCCGAACTGTGAGCCTGTGCCGAGAAGCTCCATAAATCTTGATGTATCAAAGGGTGTGGATATTATAAGTATATCCCTTATTCCCGCATTCATAAGAACAGAAAGGGGATAATATATCATAGGCTTGTCATACACAGGCAAAAGCTGTTTGGAAGTAACCTTAGTCAGTGGGAAAAGCCTTGTTCCCGAACCTCCTGCCAAAATAATTCCTTTCATTTCACATCTCCTGCAAACAATAAAATTTTACAATTTATTCCAAAATAATACTAACATATATCCGATAAAAAGTCAATCAAAAAGCTGATAAGTCGCTGCCGTTTCCGTTTTCCGAAGGGCTTTCGGTGTTCCTTATAGTTTTTCCCCTCGTCTGTTTTTTATAAATATTTATATCTGCGCATAAAAAAAGCCCTCTGCTTTTTTCAGAGGGAAAGCGGAGAGCTTTTATGGCTTTTATTATTTAAGGTCAACGCACTTCAGGAAGTCCTGGTCGTCATAGTCCTTATTTTCGCCTACCATACCCCATATAAATGTGTAGGCCTTTGTGCCTACGCCGCTGTGTATTGACCAGCTCGGAGAAATAACAGCCGATTCGTTTTTCATAACAATATGTCTTGTTTCATCGGGCTTGCCCATCATATGGAACACAACATTTTCATCGTCCATATCGAAATACAGATAAACCTCCATACGTCTTTCATGAGTATGGCAGGGCATAGTATTCCAGTTTGAACCGGGGTCAAGCTTTGTAAGCCCCATAGCAAGCTGACAGCTGCCGTATTCAACGCCGTCTCTTGCCGAAAGTCTTGCGAAAACATCGTCATGTATATACTGATTTATGGTTCTGCTGTTGCAGTCCTCAAGAGAGCCGAGAGGCTTATGATTGGCGTCATCATAGGAAATAAGAACAGTGGGATAGTTCTTGTGTGCCGTGCCGGAATTCATATAGAATTTAGGCGGATTTGAAGCGTCCTTTGCCGAAAATTCAATTTCCTTAACGCCCATACCTACATATATGGCATCGCCGTTGTTTACAGTATACTTTTTGCCGTCAACGGTTACAAAGCCGTCGCCGCCTATATTGATTGCGCCAAGCTCTCTTCTCTGGAGAAAATATTCTGCTGCAAGCTCCTTGCTGCCCTCAAGCTTAAGAGGCTTGTCGGTGGGGGTTATGCCGCCGAAAATTATTCTGTCGTTGTGGCTGTAAACAAGCTTTGCCTCTCCGGGAACAAACACATTTTCAACAAGGAAATGGTCCCTGAGCTGTTGTGTGGTGTAGTGCTTTACATCGTCATAGTGATTTGAATATCTTGTTTCTAAAGTCATGTTAATCCTCCTTCGTAAAAACACGGGGTGTTTTAAGCATAAAACACCCCTGTAATTTCATAAATCAAAAATTATCTCTGAACACGACCTGAAGCATCGCCGCCTGCAAGAGTTTCAACGTCTGCTCTTGTTACGAGGTTGAAATCTCCGGGGATAGTATGCTTAAGAGCTGAAGCAGCTACTGCAAATTCAAGAGCAGCCTTCATGTCCTTGCCGTCAACAAGACCGCAGATAAGACCGCCGGCAAAGGAGTCGCCGCCGCCTACTCTGTCTACGATGGGGTTGATGTCATACTTGCGGCTGTGATAGAATTCTCTTGTCTTGCCGTCCATAATGCAAGCTGACCAGCCGTTGTGAGAAGCCGAATAGCTTTCACGAAGAGAAGAAATTATGTACTTGAAGCCAAACTTGTCAGCCATCTGGTTGAATATATCAACATAGCCTGCAAGCTCAAGCTCGCCTGTTGTTACGTCAGTGTTGCCGGGCTTGAAGCCAAGAACAAGCTCTGCGTCCTCTTCGTTGCCGATGCATACGTCAACATACTGCATAAGGTTTGTCATAACCTTCTGAGCCTTTTCGGACGACCATAATTTCTTACGGAAGTTAAGGTCAACGGATACTGTAACGCCGTGCTTCTTAGCTGCCTTTAAAGCTGCCTCCGTAACCTCTGCCGCAAGGTCTGAAACAGCGGGAGTGATTCCTGTGAAATGGAACCAGTCAGCGCCCTCGAAAATAGCGTCAAAATCGAAAGCCGAAGCGGGAGCTGTTGCGATAGATGATGCAGCTCTGTCATAAACTACGTTTGATGCTCTCATTGATGCGCCTGTTTCGAGATAGTAGATACCAAGTCTGTCGCCGCATTTAGCAACGTGCTTTGTGCTTACGCCGTACTTGTTGAGTGCAGCCACTGCGCATGCTCCGATAGGATTGTCAGGTACTGCTGTCACGAATTCTGCTTCGTGTCCGTAATTTGCAAGAGAAACAGCTACATTGGCTTCTCCGCCGCCATAATTGATGTCAAACTGTGTTGCCTGAATAAATTTCTGATTTCCCGGGGTGGAAAGTCTTAACATTATTTCACCCATTGTTACAACTTTAGCCATTTAAAAATCCTCCTGTTTTCGCAATTTTTTTAAAAGCCTATTTCCATAAGCTCCTTTTTCAAGTAAATTATAACATAAGTTCAAGCCGTTTTCAACTGCTTTTTGTAAATTTTACTAAATAAAAATGCAAAAGGGTAATGTAACTGTATAACACTCAGGTATGTCCCCTGTACGCCAAAAATAAAAGGGCGGAGAAAAAGCCCTCTGTAAGGCTTATCCCTCCGCCCTTATAATAGTTGTTCCGCTTAATTTTTTGAAAATTTGTAGGATGCTCTTAACACCTTTTGCATTATTTCATATGCATCGTTCATCTGTACGCCCGGTTCGTTGTCAACATCGGCTCTGGCTGTTTTCATATCAGCGCCGACACTGACGTTCTGAGCGAGCATATATGCAATTGCCGCATCGTTGCTTGTTATATATCCGTCATCGTCTATGTCGCCAAGCTCGTCATATGAGGGCTTTTCCTCGGTCTTTGCGGGAGTTACGGTTACCTTGTAATAGCCTATGCCGCCGCTTGCGTAAATTTTGACAACACCTGCCTCTGCGGTTATCGTAACGGGAGAGGTGCACATAACGTCCCCGCCGCCTGTTTTTACAAAATCGCCGCTTGCCGTGCCGCCTTCAACGGTTATTGTCCTTGTGGAGCTTGCGCCGTACCACACGCTTATAATATCTCCCTTTCCGCAGTTGGAAACGGTCAGATTTCTCGTGTCGGTCTTGCCGCTGCCGTTGAGCCAAAGATATTTTACCCCCAATTCATTTCCGGCTTTTCCGTCAGTTTTTATGACATCACTGCCGCTGTTTCCGCTGAATGCAAAGCCGTCTGAGGTAGATACACCCTTTGAAGATGAGGAATTATAGACCCAACCGTTAAGCTGAGAATTTGTGTTGAAATTCCATTCCCTCGAATTCTCATCGCCCTTTATTTCATCGGTGGTTATCTCCGTTTCGTCCTTTGAAGGTTCATCGGTTGTTATTTCGCTTTCGTCTGTGGGAGGCTCGTCTGTGGAGCCTTCTGTTTCTTCCTCTCCTTCTGCCTTTGCAGCCGTTCCGAAAAGAGTGACTATTTTGTCGTCATAGCTGAGAAGAGCCGCCTTAAGCTCAGGGTCAAGCTCCTTTGAGCTGTCGTCGTCATTGGTGAATGTCCATCTGAAATCTCCTCCGTCTATACGTCCTGCCCCATTCTTTACGGATTCAACGGCGCTTTCCGCAGATTCCACACTGTAATCATACATAATGGCTTCGTTCGTATCAAAATTGCTGTACGACCAGCCGCCGGACTTGGCCTTTACACTTTCGGGAACCTTCTCGTTTCTGTCGGAAACACTGTATGCGTCTATCTCCACAGGGTCGTGTCCTGCCGGAACATTATTCTGATTGATAAATCTTCTCGGTGTAATGATCACATTTCCGTATTCCTTTATCATACCGCCTGTCTGTCCCGAAAGACTGCCCTTTTCCTTATATGTGTCGGAAGCGCTGTCATAGCATTCACTGCCCTGAGAAGCAATTATCATAGGTCTGGGAACATTTCTGAAATAGTTGTTTTCAACGAAAACAGAAGATTCCACAGCAGCGCCCACGCCATAATCGCCAACGCCGTCATAATAATTATTGTAAACGTGTACGTTTGCCACAACACATCTTGGGTGTCTTGAGTCGGAGTGGTCGAACCAGTTGTGATGATATGTGACAGATATCTTTGCCCTTGGGTCCTTGGGGTTTCCTACCTCCCATACGCCGCCTGCCACACAGGTCTTTCCCGAATCCCAGAAATGGTTGTAAGAAGCTGTTATATAGTCGGACCTAGCCTTAAGGTCGATGGAGCCGTCACCCTTTTTCTGGTCGGCGTCCTTGCCCTGCTCTCCGTAGAAAAAGTCTATGTTGTGTATGAAAATATTTTTGTTGTCGGTGTCGAGAGAAAGACTGTCGCCATCGCCTCCAAGACCGCCATAGAGCATTATGCCTATGTTTCTGACCTCTATATTGCAGGCTCTTTTCATAGTCAGTCCCCAGCCGTGAACGGTTGCGTCATTTCCTATGCCCTCGAATGTAACATTTTTGGTTTCCTTTATGCCGAGCATATAGTTTTCAACGCCCTCCGGCATTTCAACCTTGCCTATAAGCCTTATGCTGAGAGGGGTTTCCGTCTTGTTGTCCTCTCTGTATTTCAGTATTCCTGCAAGCCCCTTGCCCTTTGAAGCATCACCGCCGACAGTCACATCGTTTTTGTTTTCATTTGAAACATATACGACATCGGCTCCCTCCTTGAGAGTTCCGTCCTTGTTGTACGCACCTGTCGTATAGCCGTAGTCAGAATTTGCAGAAAACGCAAACCCCTCTCTTACATAATTGTCAGCTGTAACATTTACTTCATCGCTTTCCGCCTCTTTAATTTCGCTGCCGTTTTTTACAGGCACCGCTTTTACGGAATAGCTGCCTGCCGCAAGCCCAACTATGTCGGCACGGAAAAAGCCGTCGTATTCACGTATAAGCTCATCGTCAATTTTACTGTAAGCTCCGTCCGCCGATTTTATGTATACATTATAGCTGTCAGCGTCCGCAAACTTTTCCCACTCAATATAGGCACTTTCATGCCAGCCTACGCTTTTTGTAATGACTATTTTTCCATCGGCTGAATAAGCATTCTGCATAAATACAAGCTGAGAAAAAAGCATACTCAGACATATAAGTATTCCCAATGTTCTTTTTCTGATTTTTTTCATAACTTACCTCCTCTTATGTACCAATGATATCTGTTAATAATTATACCTCTTATGCCTGTGCAGTGCAATATTTTTTTCAGAATTATACTCTATGCGGCTTTTTGAGCACTTCGCAGAAAACGCTGTGCAAATTCATTCAAATAGACTTGCAATTCTTTTCCTGAAGTGTTATAATTATTTTAAAATATACAGTAGTAAAGAAAGAGGAGGTATATTTATGGAAATCAGAGATTTTATTCCCAACGGTGAAGGCAGACGTTTTGACCTCGTAAGCTTTGGCGAGGTTATGTTAAGGCTTTCCGCTCCCGATAAAGAAAAAATTTCCTATGGCGAAATTTTTGATAAGAATGCGGGAGGATCCGAGCTTAACGTAGCATCGGGCGCAGCATATCTCGGTGCAAAGACAGCTATTATAACAAAGCTTCCGGACAATAAAATAGGTCGTTTCATACAGTATAATGTAAGATATGGCGCCGTAACAGACAGATATGTTGTTTTTGACAAGTCGCCGTCAAAGCGTCTTGGCATATATTATTACGAATCCGGCGCATATCCCCGTAAGTCATCGGTAGTTTATGACAGAGCAAACTCATCATTCACATCGATTACATTTGATGAGATCGACAAAGAGGTTTACAGCAACACAAGGCTTTTCCACGTAAGCGGCATAACCCTTGCACTTGCTCCGGGACTCAGAGAAACAACCCTTAAAATGATCAAGGAATTCAAAAAGAACGGCGCGGCAGTTTCCTTCGACTTCAATTACAGAGCAACCCTTTGGAGCGAAGAAGAAGCAAGAGAAACCATAGTTAAAATTCTTCCCTATGTAGACGTACTTTTCGTATCGGAAGAAACATCAAGAAGAATGATGCAGAAAACAGGTACTCTTGAAGAAATTATGAAGAGCTATTCCGATGAATATGGCTGCAAAATCGTCGCTACCACAAGACGTATTGCCATAAGCCCCACAAGACATAATTTCGGCTGCAAAATCTATTTTGACGGCAATTTCTATGAAGAAGAGCATTATAAGGAAATAGAGGTTGTTGACCGTATTGGTTCCGGCGATGCTTTTGTAGGCGGAGCATTATATGCTATCCTTATGAAAGGAAATATTCAGGCAGCTGTGGAATATGGCGATGCTATGTCGGCAGTTAAGAATACAGTTTACGGCGATATGCCACGCTCATCTCTTGAGGAGATCAACAGCGTAATAGAAAACCACAAGTCGACAGGTCCACAGTCGGAAATGAACAGATAATACATATTCTGAAACATAAACAAGCCTCACCCATATGATTTTATGTCATATAGGGTGGGGCTTATTTTCGGTTTGGTATAAATCGGGGCTGCTCGGGGCGATGGGGTGGTCAGCACTCAGCCGGAGGGGGCGGGCAAGCCCGCCCCCTCCGGCTGAGTGCTGACCACCCCATCGCCCCGACCCGTGGGGGAGGCAGGCAGCAAAACGGGGGAAGCTTCGCTTCCCCCGTTTTGCTGCCTGCCTCCCCCACGGAACCTTTATCATTCATCAAATATAGATACTATCTCGCCGTCAAGAATTCTGTTCATATTTTTGACTGCACAGAAATTGCCGCACATTGTACAGGTGTCCTCTTTTTCGGGTTTTGATTCTGCCCTGTAACGGCGTGCCTTTTCGGGATCAACAGCAAGGTCAAACATTGTTTCCCAATCAAGCTTTTTGCGTGCATAGCTCATTTTGTTGTCCCAGTCCATTGCTCCCTTTACACCCTTGGCTATGTCAGCCGCATGAGCAGCAATTTTGGAAGCTATAATTCCTTCCTTTACATCATCAAGAGTAGGAAGACGGAGATGCTCCGCAGGAGTTACATAGCATAGGAATGAAGCTCCGTAGGTCGCAGCTATGGCACCGCCTATGGCAGATGTAATATGGTCATAACCGGGAGCGACATCGGTCACAAGAGGACCGAGTACATAGAAAGGCGCACCGTGGCAAAGTGTCTGCTGTATTTTCATATTTGCCTCTATCTGATCGAGCGGCATATGTCCGGGACCTTCTATCATAACCTGTACGTCACGTTCCCACGCTCTTTTTGTAAGCTCACCCAAGGTGATAAGCTCTTCGATCTGGCTTGTGTCGGAAGCGTCCTTTATGCAGCCGGGACGACAGGCATCGCCAAGACTCAGAGTTATATCATACTCACGGCAGATATCAAGAATCTCGTCAAACCTTTCATAAAAAGGATTTTCCTTTCCTGTCATTTCCATCCAAGCAAATATAATGGAGCCGCCCCTTGAAACTATGTTGGTAAGCCTTCTGTTTCTTTTGAATCTTTCTGCAGTATTCTTGTTTATGCCGCAGTGAATCGTCATAAAGTCAACACCGTCCTCGGCGTGCATTCTCACAATGTCGATCCATTCATCTGTTGTTATTTTGCCGAGAGCCTTGTGATAATAAACAACAGCATCGTAAATCGGAACTGTTCCTATAATCGCAGGACAATTTGACGTAAGCTTTTTTCTGAACTTTCTTGTGTCGCCGAAAGAGCTTAAATCCATAATGGACTCAGCCCCCATCGCTACGGCTGAATTCACCTTGTCTATTTCCACGTCCATATCCTTGCAGTCCCTTGAAATTCCCAGATTGACATTTATTTTTGTCTTAAGGGCAAAGCCAATGCCGTTGGGTTCTATACAGGTATGTACCTTGTTGCAGGGAATGCAGACCTGCCCCTTTGCGACAATCTCCATAAGCTCCCTTTCGTCAAAGCTTTCTTTTTCAGCCACTTTTCTCAGCTCATCAGTTATAATGCCCTGTCTTGCGGCGTCCATCTGTGTGGTATAACTCATAATATAACCTCCCCCATTTAAATATATTGCGAAAACTGAAACTTAATATTGATACACCATAAAAAAAGTGTACCGCAAATTCGATACACTAAGCCGTAATAAATCAAAGAAATGCTGTTATCTTCCTACGACGGCATTATCCGTATCAGGTCACGGGTCGGAATAATCCCTCTCAGCCCCAAGGCTCCCCGGATATTTGCAATTTAAATAATTATATACCAATATCGTCATCTTGTCAATTAATAAATAAAACCTGATCACGTGAATCTAATTCTGTAACAAAACTGAAACATCAATAAGTTCAATAAAACAGCGAATAAATTTCGCTAAA
>CANQXR010000032.1 GCA_947627855.1 uncultured Clostridia bacterium | reverse complement strand
TTTGTTTTTTTATTTTTGCTGTAAATTATTCGTTTCCTTGCTCATTTTCCTCTTGACATTTCACCACCGGACTTAATATTGTTTCTACTAATTATATAATTTTTCATATTTAAATACAAGCCCATTTTATAAACTTTCCATTTTATTAAGCAGACCCTCAAAAACCTTCATAGCATTTTCAATAGGCTCAGCAGTGCTTATATCTACACCGGCTTTTCTGAGAAGTGAAATAGAATAGTCTGAACAACCGCTCTTCAGAAATCCTATATAATCATCAGCCCCGTTTTTGTTTATAATCCTGTCGGCAAGAGCAACGGCACAGGAATATCCCGTGGCATACTGATATACATAAAAGGCAGTATAAAAATGAGGTATTCTCATCCATTCATAACAAATCTCATCATCGATTACTATATCATCGCCGAAATATTTAATATTAAGCTGCCTGTAAATTTCCGTCATTGATTCAAATGTAAGCGGAACACCCTTTTCAGCCATTTCATGAACAGTAAGCTCAAACTCCGCAAACATAGTCTGTCTGAAAAGAGTTCCCCTGAACTGCTCCATATAATAATTTATAAGATATGCCCTGTACTTTTTGTCCTCCGTAACAGAAAGGAGATATTCCATTAAAAGTGCTTCATTTACAGTAGAAGCCACCTCCGCAACAAAAATGGTATAGCTTCCGTATACAAAGGGCTGTTCTCTCCAAGTATAATAGCTGTGCATAGCATGACCCATTTCGTGGGCAAGAGTAAACATAGAATTTATATTTCCGTCATAATTCATAAGAACATAAGGATGTGTTCCATATGCACCCCATGAATAAGCGCCGCTTCTCTTTCCTTTGTTTTCATATTTGTCTATCCAGCCCTCAGACATACCCTTTTTTAATACATTAATATATTCCTCTCCCAAAGGTTCAAGAGCATCAACAACCTTTTTGCACGCCTCCTCAAAGCTTGTCTTTACATTAATATTGTCCACTATCGGCGTATACAGGTCATAAAAATGAAGCTTATCAACACCAAGCCTTTTTTTTCTCAAAGAAATATATCTTTTAAGAAGATGTAAATTTTTATTTACGGTTTCTATGAGATTTTTATATACATCAACAGGTATATTGTCGCCGTATAAAAAACTCTCTATACAGGATGAATAATTTCTCAGACGGCTTATAACAATATCCTTTCTGACTCCCGAACTGTAAACGGCAGCTATTGTATTCTTAAGAGCATAAAAGCTTTTGTAATATGATTTAAAAGCATTCTTCCTCAGAACCCTGTCGCTGCTTTCAAGATATGACTGATATTTTCCATGTGTAAGAGGTCTTTCATTGCCTTTTCCGTCAACAATTGGCTCAAAAGTCATATCTGCATCGTTTATCATAGAAAATATATCATCGGCAGCAGAAGTAAGCTCATATATTCCCGCAAGCATCTCCTCACCCTTTGTATCAAGTATATGAGCCTTGTTTCTGAGAAGATTTTCAATAAAATGTCTGTATACAGTCCCCTCCGAAGCCTTTAAAACATCTTCCTCATCAAGACCCAGAATTTCAGGCTCTATAAAAGCGCAGGCCTCGTTATACTTAACTATAATGCTGTCTGCTTTTTTGCAAAGTCCCTGATAAAAATTATCTCCCATATCCTCATGACTTTTCATATTTGCATATACATAAAGCCTTTCAACCGACCTTCCTATTATTTCATCTTTTTCAAATATATCTAGCATATTGGAAGAAGATAACCTGCCCTTATACTCCATAAGCTCCGGTATAAGCTTTTCACACATTTCATATTCCTTTTCCCACTGTGATATGTCGGAAAATAAATCCTCAATTTTCCATTTATCCTCAATTTTAACATTTTTTCTTTCAATAACAGTCATTGACATAAAAAATTCCTCCTATTTTAAAAATAATTCTTTATTTTTTATATATAGTGTAGTATAATTAAAATAAGAATGCAAGAATGTATTTGTAATTTTTTGATTATAGATTTTAAAAAAATCTTTAAATGAGGAGGTTTTATTATGGCACTTAAGGTTTTAATGGTTGCGTCAGAGGTTTCTCCCTTTGCCAAAAGCGGCGGTCTTGGCGATGTTACAGGCTCACTTCCAAAAGCTCTTAAAGATAAGGGCGTAGAAATATGCGTTGTATTTCCCAAATATAAGTCCGTAAAACAGGAATATGTTGACAGCGCAGAATATGTAACAGGCTATGATGTTACACTTGACTGGAGAGTTCAGCACGCAGACATATTCAAACTCAAATCCGAAGTAACTACTTATATGATCGGAAATGATTTTTATTTCGGAAATCGTGACGGCTATTACGGCTATGGAGATGACTGCGAGAGATTTACCTTCTTTTCAAAGGCAGCGTTGGAGCTTATAAATTATATAGACTTCATACCTGACGTAATTCATACAAACGACTGGCAGACAGGTCTTGTAAGTCTTTACCTTAAAGACAGATATTCAAAGATAAATTTCTATAAGAATATCAAATCTCTCTATACTATCCATAACCTTCAATATCAGGGCGTTTTCCCATCAAGGTCCCTTTCAATGATGGAGCTTGACTATGGCTATCTCACACCCGATAAGCTTGAATTCTACGGAGCAGTCAATCTTATGAAGGGCGGACTTGTATATGCAGATGCAATTAATACAGTTTCCAAAACATATGCAGAAGAAGTAAAGCGTCCCGAATACGGCTATCAGCTTGACGGCGTTATGAGAAGCAGAGAAAATGTGCTTTACGGCATAGTAAACGGCATAGACTACGAAGAAAACAATCCAGCTACAAGCAATAAAATATTTGTAAACTATGACGTAAATTCTCTTGAAAAGAAGAAAGAAAACAAATTTAAACTCCAGGAAGAACTGGGACTTCCCGTAAGTGAAGCGCCTATGATTTCCATAATTTCACGTCTTGCCGACCAAAAGGGAATAAATCTCCTTCTTGATATAGCAAGTGAGCTTCTTTCAAAGGACGTACAGCTTGTTGTTCTCGGCACAGGAAACAGCTATTTTGAATACCGCTTCAGAGAACTTCAGTCGTGGTATCCTCAGAAGGTTTCCGCAAACATAACCTTTAATGACATTCTTGCACAGAAAATATACGCCGGCTCAGATATATTCCTTATGCCATCACTCTTTGAACCATGCGGCCTTGGACAGCTTTTCGCAATGAGCTACGGCACCGTTCCCGTTGTAAGAACAACCGGAGGTCTTGTAGATACGGTAGGACACTACGACCCCGAAACAGGCAAAGGCAACGGCTTCAAATTCCAGGATTTTCTCGGCAGCGGTCTTATGTGGGGCATAAATGAAGCACTTAAGGCATATGAGGATAAGGAAACATGGATGAAGATAGTTAAAAATGCCATCACCACACGTTTTTCATGGGAAAATTCCGCACAGGAATATATCAATATCTACAATAAAATCTGCGGCAAATAATTTATCTGCTTATTAGTAATAATAATAACAACAGACTGTCAATTGTATTCAACCTTTTGACAGTCTTTTTTTAAAGCGAGGTATTTCATGGAAAACAGATTATATACTACCGATGAAGAAAAAGAAAGAGTAGTCCTTGTTGCAGCGGACGACGGTGAAAACAGCTTTGACGCCGAAGAAAGTCTTGACGAACTTCAGAATCTTGCCGAAACAGCAGGCGCCGAAGTAGTCGGACGAATGATACAAAAAAGAGAAGCCCTGAGCCGCTCTATGTATATAGGCAAGGGAAAAACCGAAGAACTCCGCCTCTTCTGTGAAGAACTTGACGCAAACGGCATAATATGCGATGATGAGCTTAATTCTTCACAAACGGATTTTCTCGAAAAAAATACAGGTCTTAAGGTTATGGACAGAACTCTTGTTATACTCGATATATTCGCCAAACACGCCGGCTCAGCAGAAGGCAAGGTGCAGGTAGAGCTTGCCCAGCTCAGATATAAAATGTCACACCTTACAGGTAAAGGCAAATACCTGTCCAGGCAGGGCGGCGGCATAGGCACACGAGGTCCCGGTGAAAAAAAGCTTGAAACCGACAGAAGAAGAATAGCTTCACGTATAAGCGAGCTTAACAGAAGCCTTAAGGATATAGAATCCCACAGAAATGTAATAAGAGAAAAACGCATAAGCTCAGGCATACCCATAATAGCTTTCATAGGCTATACAAATTCCGGAAAATCAACTCTTATGAACAGAATAACCGGCGCAGATGTACTCTGTGAAAATAAGCTTTTTGCAACTCTCGATATCACTACAAGAAAGGTAAAGCCCGATGAAGATTCAAGACTTGAATATCTGTTCACAGATACGGTGGGCTTTATAAGCAAACTTCCCCACGGACTTATAAAAGCATTCCGCTCAACCCTCGAAGAGGTAAAATATGCCGATATACTCATACACGTGGCGGACTCATCAAATCCAAGCTGCAAAAATCAAATGGAAGTCGTATATAAGCTTCTTGACGAGCTTGACGTAAAGGATAAACCTATAATAACCGTATTCAACAAAACAGATAAAATATCCGACTCCCCCATACCCGATGACCCCCATGCAGACTATACCCTTAAAATATCCGCAAAAACAGGCTTCGGAATAGACAACCTTAAAGATATAATAGAAAAAACAGTAAGGTCCTTTAAAACAAAAATAAAAATACTAATTCCCTATGATAAAGGCTCTGTTCTTAACAGTATATATAATGACTGCGAAATCATAAAAACAGAACATATATCAACAGGAACATATATTGAAGCATATTTAAACAGTGAATATATATCAAAACTTAAAAGCTATATCATCTGAAAAACAGTTTTCCGATACAGAAAAGGCTGCGGGCTTGGCAGCCCTTACAAACCGTCTGTGACGGTTTGTAAGGGCTGTGCAATCATCTTTTCAATGTATGGGCATAACTTTCCACATCATACCAATTTACATTAAATCCCGCTCCCTTTTTGCAGAATATTGAATTCGGCGTGTTCATAACATCTCCCATAGGATTATAACCCTTTTCCTCTATAACCTTATCAGCAATCTCACATATGTCCATACCTCCGTAAATAAGGCTGATGCTCCCCTCTCCTTTTGTAAATGCTGAAATCTCCTGACCATATTCCATAAATGTTTCCACAGGTCCTCTGCCCTTTATAACAACATCACTTCCCGTATTCACAGGATTTTCAAAGCTGCCCCTCATTTTCTGTATATCTGACATTACCCTTCCCACATATTCTGAATTAACAGTTATTACAAAATCATAAAACGGCTCCAAAAGCACAGATTCAGCCTTCATAAGTCCCTGTCTTACAGCCCTGTATGTCGCTTCTCTGAAATCTCCGCCCTCCGTGTGCTTGAGATGAGATATTCCGTTTACAAGAACAAACCTTATATCCGTTATGGGAGAGCCTGTAAGCACACCCTTGTGCTCTTTTTCAAATATGTGTGTTTTTATAAGATTCTGATAGTTTTTGGATAAATGTTCCACGTGGCATTCCGATGTAAAGCTTATTCCCGAATTTCTTTCTGTCGGCTCCAGTCTTAAAGCTGCTTCCGCATAGTGCTTCAATGGCTCATAGTGTCCATAACCTGTCACAGCCTTTTTTATTGTTTCCTTATATCTGATATCGGGCTTTCCGAATTCAATTTTTACACCAAATCTGTTTTCAAATATTCTTTCCAATATTTCAAGCTGTATTTTTCCCATTGTATTTATAATAATGCTGTCATTTTCCGTATTAACTGAAAGCGTAGGCTCTTCCTTTTCCATTATTCTGAAATAATCAAGAACAATGCTCCTGTCTGTTCCGTCAGGTATAACAGCCTTTGCCTCAAGCACGGACTTAAGCCTGTAATCATATTTATAAAGCTTTCCTTTTTTTATTATATCACCACATACAGGAATACTGAATCCGCATACCCCCACAATATCTCCTGCTTCGGCGCATTGTCTGCATATATACCTGTCGCCGTTATAAAAGCGTATTTCGTTTACCTTTTCATAAACACCGTCAAAACAAAAATCATCTTTTATATTAAGCCTGCCGCTTATAATTTTCATAAAGGTTACGCTGCGGCCGTCCTTATCATGACGTATTTTGAAAATCTTTCCCTCAAAATCCTTGTCGCTGTTATTGCAGGTGTATGTCAGTCTGTCAAAATTTTCGAGAAATTCATCTGTTCCGATGTTTTTCAACGCCGAACCTGCCATAACGGGAAAAGCCTTTCTTTCCTTTATAAGCCTTTTCAGAACCTCCCGGACATCGCCTTCGTCATACTTTTCCTCTATAAATTTTTCAAGAAATTCATAATCCCTTTCCGCCGCAAATTCTCCAAGCTTTTCTGTATTTTCATCTAATAAAAAACAGTCCCGGCTCAGACTGTTCTTTATATTATAAAATACATTCATTAAATCAAAGCTTTCCATATCCGCCTTATTTATAAATATAAAGCATGGAATTTTATAGTGTTCAAAAAGCCTGAAAAGAATTCTTGAATAAGACCTTACCCTTGAATCTATAAGCAGTACGGCATAATCCAATATACCCATAGACCTCTCTGCTTCAGGTGAAAAATCCGTGTGACCCGGCGTATCTATAATATAATATACATTATTATTATAAACAAATTCCCCCTGATGAGAAAAAACGGTTATTCCTCTGCTTTTTTCCGTTTCGTCCGTATCCAGAGCAGAGGTTTTTTTATCCGTTCTTCCAAAGCTACCGAAAGAGCCTGTTTTATAAAGTATACGTTCGCAAAATGTGGTTTTTCCGCTGTCTACATGTGCAAAAATGCCTATCGTCTTTTTCATGATTCTTCGGTTCTCTCCTCAGATTCAGACTCCAGTGCCTCCTCTGAAATTTTGGCTATTGACATAACCTTTACATTTTCACCTACGTCTATAAGCTTTACTCCGGAGGTATTTCTTGAATATGTGGATATATCGTTTATCCTTATTCTTATAATTATACCCTCCGATGTAACAAGCATAAGCTCCTCATTTTCCTTAACCATAGACATACCGGCTATCATTCCCGATTTAGGTGTTACCTTATATGCCTTTATGCCTATGCCGCCCCTGTTCTGCTGTTTGAACTCGGACATATTTGTTATTTTGCCATAGCCCTTTTCAGATACTATAAGAATATTTCTGTCGTCCTCAACTGCTTCCATTCCCACAACAATATCGTCATTCCTGAGCTTGATCCCTCTTACTCCTCCTGCTGTTCTTCCCATGTTGCGGCAGTCATTTTCAGAAAATCTTATAGACATACCCTGCTTTGTAACGACTATAAGCTCCTTGTCCCCGTTTGTTTTGACAACAGATGCAAGCCTGTCATTTTCCTTAAGTCCTATTGCAATAAGTCCCGCTTTTCTTATGTTCTTGAAAGCGTCAGCCTTTACTCTCTTTATAACGCCGAACTTGGTTATCATTGTAAAATAGCTGTTCTCATCAAGATCCTTAACAGGAAGTATTGCAGTCACCTTTTCATCGGGCATAAGCCTTATCATATTTATAATAGGCGTACCCTTGGCATTCCTGCCTGCTTCGGGTATTTCATATGTTTTCAGCTTATAAACTCTGCCCGCATTTGTAAAGAAAAGTATGGTAGTATGATTTGACGCAAGAAACATTCCTCTTACAATGTCATCATCTCTCGTCTGCATACCTATGACGCCCTTTCCGCCCCTGTTCTGACTTTTATAGGTAGCAAGGGGCAGTCTTTTGGCATAATTCATATATGTCATTGTAACAACGCTCATATCGTCATGTATAAGATCCTCAAGCATTATCTCACCCGGATCATCTATAAGCGCCGTACGCCTTTCATCGCCGTATTTTTCCTTTATTTCGGTAAATTCCTTCTTTACGACCCCAAGAAGAACCTTTTCATCTGCAAGTATTCCCTTAAGCTCTTCAATAAGCTTTTCAAGCCTGTTATACTCGTCAAGAAGCTTTTCCCTTTCCAGTCCTCTCAGACTTCTGAGTCTCATTTCCACAATAGCCTTGACCTGCTCAACGCTGAAACCAAAGCTGTCAATAAGCCTGTTTCTTTCCTCCTCAACACTTTTGGAGGTTCTTATTATATTGATAACCTCGTCTATGTTGTCCAGAGCCTTAAGATAACCTTCAAGTATATGTGCTCTTTTTTCAGCCTTGTCAAGATCTCTCTGTGTCCTTCTTCTTACAAAGCTTTCCTGATGGTCGAGATAATGATATAAAAGCTCCTTTATGCCCAGAGTTTTTGGCTCTCCGTCAACAATGGCAAGAAAGTTGATAGAATATGACTCCTGAAGTGAGGAATATTTATATAGCCTGTTCAATACAACATTGGCGTTTGCGTCCTTCTTGCAGTCTATAATTATCCTTACGCCCTGTTCTCTTCCCGAAGCATCATTTAAGTCGGCTATTCCCTCTATTTTCTTATCCCTTATAAGATCGGCTATTTTTTCAATCATTTTAGCCTTGTTTACCTGATAGGGAATTTCCGAAACTACTATCCTCTGTCTGCCGTTTGGAAGAACCTCTATTTCCGTTCTGGAGCGTACCTGTATTTTTCCTCTTCCTGTAAGATATGCCTGTTTAATGCCGTTTTTTCCGAGTATACACGCTCCTGTGGGAAAATCGGGACCCTTTATGACATTCATAATATCATAAACAGATGTATCCTCATCATTTATTTTATTGTCTATTATAAGCTCCAGCCCCTCAATAACCTCAGTCAGATTGTGGGGCGGTATGTTTGTTGCCATACCTACGGCAATACCCGAAGAACCGTTTACAAGAAGATTGGGAAATCTTGACGGCAGAACGGTAGGCTCTCTCAGCTCTCCGTCATAGTTGTCCACAAAATCAACCGTACTTTCATCTATGTCCGAAAGCATCTCCATGGCAATATTTGAAAGTCTTGCTTCGGTATATCTCATAGCCGCAGCCTGATAACCGTCTATATTTCCGAAATTGCCATGCCCGTCTATAAGAGGATATCTCATAGAAAAATCCTGTCCCAGTCTTACAAGGGCATCATATATGGCAGTATCTCCGTGGGGGTGATATTTACCCATCGTATCGCCCACTATACGCGCGGATTTCTTATGAGCCGAGGAGGGTCCGAGATTAAGCTCGTTCATAGAATGAAGAATCCTTCTGTGAACAGGCTTAAGTCCGTCCCTTACGTCCGGCAAGGCTCTGGAAACAATTACACTCATAGCATAATCTATGTATGAGTCCTTCATTTTGCTGACTATTTCCACATTTTGTATTCTGTCTGTTGAATTGTTAATATCTTCCATAATTTTCACCCTGTCCTTATCAGATATCAAGGTTGGTTACAAATTTCGCATTTTCTCTTATAAATTCCTTACGGGGTTCTACATTATCTCCCATAAGCTTTGAAAATATATCGTCTGCTCTCCTTGCGTCCTCCATATTTACTCTTATAAGAGTTCTGTTTTTGGGGTCCATAGTTGTTTCCCAAAGCTGTTCGGGGTCCATCTCTCCAAGACCCTTATATCTTTGGAGAGGCTTCATTCCCCTTGTATCCATATTCTTAAGAATTTCGTCCTTTTCCTCTTCGCTGTAAGCATACTGCTTTTTGCTGCCCTTTTCTATTTTATAGAGAGGGGGCTTTGCAAGATATACATATCCTCCCTCTATAAGCTGATGCATAAATCTGAATATAAACGTAAGCAGAAGAGTTGTTATATGTGCGCCGTCCACGTCCGCATCGGTCATAAGAATTATTTTGTGATATCTCAGCTTTGAAATGTCAAAATCCTCATGTATTCCCGTACCGAATGCCGTTATCATAGACCTTATTTCTTCATTTCCGAGAACTCTGTCAAGCCTTGCTTTTTCCACATTGAGTATTTTTCCACGGAGAGGCAGAACGGCCTGAGTTTCGCTTGTCCTCGCATCAACTGCCGAACCTCCTGCGGAATTTCCCTCAACTATATATATCTCGCACTTTGAAGGATCCTTCTCAGAGCAGTCTGACAGCTTTCCGGGCAGTCTTGTGGTTTCAAGAACAGATTTTCTCCTTACAAGCTCTCTTGCCTTTTTCGCCGCATCTCTCGCCCTCGAAGCCAGAACAGCCTTCTCGAATATTGCCTTTGCAACAACAGGATTTTCCTCCAGAAAATAGCTGAGCTTTTCCGAAAGAACAGAATCCACAGCGGTTTTTGCCTCTGAAGTTCCCAGTTTGCCCTTAGTCTGTCCCTCAAACTGAGGATCGCTTATTTTAACGGATATAACGGAAACAAGACCCTCTCTTATATCGTCTCCCGAAAGGTTCTTTTCGCTTTCCTTAAGAAGTCCGAATCTTCTTGCATAGTCATTTATTGTCTTTGTAAGCCCTGAACGGAATCCCGCTACATGAGTACCTCCGTCCGCCGTATTTATGTTGTTTACATAGGAATAGTTGTTTTCAAGAAATCCGTCATTGTGCTGAAAAGCCACTTCAACCAATATGTCGTCCCTGCTGCCCTCGCAATAGAATATATCCTCATAGGCGGGAGTTTTGTTTTTGTTTATAAGCTTTACGAATTCCTTTATTCCTCCGTCATAACAGAAGCTGTCAGATCTCGGCTTTTCTCCTCTGTTGTCGGTGAAATTTATTCTTATTCCCTTTGTAAGAAATGCCGTTTCCTGAAAATGCTCCCTTAAAATATCATAGTCAAAATATTTTTCCTCAAAAATAGTATCATCGGGAAGAAAGGTTATTTCCGTTCCCGTTCTGTCAGCTTCACATTCACCTATTACGGTAAGCTTGTTTACAGGCTTTCCTATTTTATAATCCTGTGAATAAATTTTGCCCTCGTGACATATCTTAACATTAAGCCATGAGGAAAGAGCATTTACCACTGATGCACCAACGCCGTGAAGTCCTCCGGAAACCTTATACCCTCCGCCGCCGAATTTTCCTCCGGCATGAAGAATAGTAAAAACGACCTCAACGGCAGGTATGCCCTTCTGAGGGTGTATGCCCACAGGTATACCTCTCCCGTCGTCGCTTACGGTTACAGTAAAGTCCTTGTTAAGTATAATATCTATATTTCTGCAAAATCCGGCAAGAGCTTCGTCAACAGCATTGTCCACTATCTCATACACAAGATGATGAAGTCCCCTTATAGATGTAGAACCTATATACATACCGGGTCTTTTTCTTACAGCCTCAAGTCCCTCAAGAATCTGTATCTGAGTTTCATCATAATTATTTTTTATTTCATTATTCATATAAAACCCTTCCTAATATTATTACATTTATAAAAACACACTATTATAATTATAACACATTTTTTTATTTTTTAACAGTGATTTTACCGTAATTTACAAAAAAAACTGCTTTATTTTCCCCACTTTTTCCATATATCAGATCATCTATGCCCGTACAGGTCATTATGATCTGCATTCCCTTTATATTTTCAAGTATAAATTTCTGTCTGCCCCTGTCAAGCTCGCTCATTACATCATCAAGAAGCAAAACAGGCATTTCATTTGTTTCCTTTTTTATGACCTCCGTTTCGGAAAGCTTCAAAGCAAGAACAGCCGACTTTTTTTGTCCCTGAGAACCAAATACTCTTACGTCCCTGTCGTTTATCTTAAAAACAACATCGTCCTTATGAGGTCCGTTGTGAGTCATTTTATAATATATGTCCCTGTCTATGCTTTTTTCAAGCTTTGTCCCGAACTCCTCCGCCAAGGATTCCGGTCTGTAATATACACCGAGTTTTTCTCTTCCTCCCGTTATTCTTTTATATATTTCTTCGGAAAAGGCGGATATATTTTTTATGAATTCCTCTCTTGCCATTATTATTTTTTTGCCGTATTCCACAAGCTGACTGTTCCATATATAAAGACTGTCCTTTATATATTTTACGTCATTGGAATTTTTTAGAAGATTGTTTCTTTGCTTCAGAACCTTAAAATATTTTTCAAGATTGTCACAATAGATCCTGCTGAGCTGACAAAGCTCCATGTCCATAAATCTTCTTCTTGCTCCGGGTCCTTCATTTATAAGGGACATATCCTCAGGGGAAAACATAACAACCTTTACATTTCCGAAAAGATCGCTTATTCTCTTAAGAGGAACGCCGTTCAGGGCAACCCCTTTCCTTTCGTTTTCCCTGAGACTTATATTTATTTTGTCCTTATAAAAGCCATTGTTTTTATATAAAACAATATTTGCGGATTCCTTTTCATAATTTATAAGAGAAGATATTTTATGCGTCCTGTGGCTTCTCCCTGTGGAGCATATAAAAATGGTTTCTATTATATTAGTTTTGCCCATTCCGTTGTCCCCGTATATTATATTTATATCGGGAGAAAAGTTCATTACAGTTTCTTCCAGATTTCTGAAATTTCTGAACGACAGACTTTCTATTATATTTTTCATATTACAACCTCAGAGGCAGAATAAGATATTTATATTCTTCGTTTCCTCCGTCTATAACACAGGGGCTGAGAGGTGAATTAAACATAAGATTTACCTCTTCACCGTCTATATTCTTGAAAATATCCTGCAAATATCTTGGATTAAAGCCAATGGTAAGCTCATCGCCGCTTACATCGCAGTCAATTTTCTCATACATACTGCCCAATGTT
The DNA here is from genome assembly GCA_947627855.1 of uncultured Clostridia bacterium. GTDB lineage: Bacteria > Bacillota > Clostridia > Lachnospirales > CAG-274 > JAJQCI01. The sequence goes on along the minus strand of CANQXR010000032.1, from coordinate 14,591 downwards.
TCACTTATGCTTGAAAGCTCTATAAAACCGTCGCTTATAACTATCTTTACGGGAGATTTCTTTGCGTCCTTCGATATAAGCAGAACCCTGTCAAGACAGCTTAACATTTCATCCTTCTTAAGAGTGACCCTTGTTTTGAAATCATCTGTAAAAAACTGCTTATATTTAAGATATTCACCCTCTATAAGATTCGTAAGCATTACGCAGCTTTTGAATTTTACAAGCATATGTGTATCTGTAAAGAAAAGACTCAGCTCCTCCTCGTCAGTAATAAGTCTGCTTATTTCATTCATTGAATTTCCCGGTACTATAACGGAAAACTCATCTCCGTTTCCCTTGAGTATACTGGAGTTTGCACAGGCTATTCTGTATCCGTCTATGCCTACCATATTGAGATCGTCCTCGTTTATTTCTATATATTCTCCTGTAAGTACGGGCTTTATATTTTCAGATGCAACGGCAAAAATAGTTTTTCTTATCATTTCCCTGAATTTTTCGCCCTTGAATATATAAGGTATATCCTCAGCAACCTCCGGCAAGGCGGGAAATACTTCGGGATTTCTCCCCGGAACCTTTATTTCATACTTTCCGCTCTTAATAGTGGTTATGAATTTGTCGTCCGTTTCCATATATATATCGGAAGAGGGAGCAGACCTTATTACATCATTTAAAAATCTGCCCTCAATGGCAGCCTTTCCCTCCTCATGTACATCGGCTATAAAATATTCCGTTTCTATTGCCATATCAAGATTGTTTGCCGTAAGCTTTATCCCCCTGTCGTCGGCGGTTATGAGAATACATTCAAGTATGTTCATTGTGGATTTGTTTACGGCAGCCCTTGATACAAGGCTCATATTATATAAGAATTCTTCCTTGTTAAACCTTAATTTCATTTGTTCATGATCCTTTCTTTTTAAATATAGCCTTTATATATTTATTAGTATATCTTTATATTATAATCAGCAGTAGTAGCAGTAGTAAGTGTGGAAATGTGGAAAAACTATATTTTTGCCTTATTTTTCATAAAAAACAATGTGCATATGTATATGTTATAAATGTGTAAAACCTCATATTTTATACACAAAAACCACATTTCAGAAATAGTTTTCCACATTATCAACATATTTTACACATAGTTTTCCACATTTGATGTGTAAAACTAAAGTTTAGCTTCTATTTCCGAAACCATTTTGAATATGTCGCTGTTTTCATTCATAAGGGACTGTATTTTTTCCACAGCCGTTCTCACGGAGGTATGGTTCTGACCTCCGAATTTTGACGCAATCTCCGTCAGAGTTGTATTTTTAACGTGTTTTCGACAGAGATATTCGGCGATCTGTCTGTAAGTCGAAAGGGGCTTGCTTCTTTTTTTGCTTATAAGATCCTCATGGCGTATGCCATATTCCTCACATACCGCATTCTGTATTTTTTCTATGGTAAGCTCTTTCCTTTCGGATTCCTTTCCCATATCCTTCAGAGCCTCTTCGGCAGTAGAAAGATTAAGAGGCTTGTTTATAAGCTTTTTATAAGCAATGACCTTTGTCAGCGCTCCCTCCAGATCTCTTATGTTTGATTTTATTTTGTAGGCTATAAAGTCAATAACCTCCCTGTCAACCTTTATGCCCTGTTCCTCCGTTTTCTGAACGAGTATAGCTATACGTGTTTCTGCGTCCGGAGGTTTTATGTCCGCAAGCAGACCTGAGCTGAAACGATTTCTCAGTCTGTCGGTGAGAGTCTTTATTTCATTTGGGTGACGGTCGCTTGCCATTATTATTTGCTTATGCTCGTTATAAAGGGCATTGAAGGTGTGGAAAAATTCGTCCTGAGTTGCTTCCTTGCCGCTTATGAATTGTATGTCGTCTATAAGAAGAACGTCCAGATTTCTGTATTTCTGTCGGAACTTTTCGTTTGTCCTGTTTCTTATTGAAGAAAGAAGCTCATTCATAAATTTTTCACAGGTTATGTAGGCTATTTTCTTTTCAGGCTCTCTGTCAAGAATGAGGTTTGCTATGGCGTGCATAAGATGGGTTTTTCCAAGTCCTACATCTCCGTACAGGAAAAGGGGGTTATATTCACTTCCCGGAGCCTCCGCCACTGCTACGCTTGCGGCATATGCAAACTGATTTGACTGACCGACTATGAAATTGTCAAAATTATATCTGCTTGAAACACTGTTTCTGCTGATTATTTTTAAAGAAGGCATTTCAATGTGGTCTTTATCCTCTGATATTATTTTTATAATGTAGTCTTTGCCTGTTATAAGCTTTGCCTGTTCCTGTATTATGTCTATGTATTTGTCCTCCACCGTCTTTTTTATAATATTGCTTGTGGTTTTGACGGATATTATTCCCTCGTTTGCCGATACGGGAATAAGGGGATTTATAAATGCCGCCCATGCTGCATTTGATATGTCGGAATTAAGGTTTACAGCCTTTGCTATTCTTTCCCATGTTTCCGGAAGATTCATAAAAATACCCTCCCTTTTTTCATATCATACACCACCTTATAGTATAACATAAAATCGATAAAAAAAGAAGAAAAATTTTCTTTTATTTTGTATCATAATATGATATAATACCCTTGTTGTTATATCATATTGAATAAAGCAGGTGTTTAAATGAGAATTATAGACAGGGAAGATATAATTAAGTCGGTTGAAAGGCTTTGTATAGATACAAACTGCATACTCAACGATGACATAATAAAAAGCTTCGACAGCTTTATAGAAAAGGAGGCCTCTCCCATAGCCGCAGGCATACTCAGGGATCTTAAAAAAAATGGAGAAGCAGCAAAAAAACGTATGATGCCTATTTGTCAAGATACAGGTATGGCTGTTGTCTTTATTGAAATAGGTCAGGAGGTATATGTTGACGGCTCGCTGGAAGAAGCCATAAACGAGGGAGTAAGGAGAGGATATATAAACGGATATCTCAGAAAATCCGTTGTGTATGATCCTGTTATACAAAGAATAAATACAAAGGACAATACTCCCGCAATAATACACTATAATATAGTAAAGGGAGATAAGCTTAAAATAACGGTTGCTCCCAAGGGCTTTGGCTCAGAGAATATGTCAAGGATACATATGCTTAAACCCTCAGAGGGAAGAAAGGGAGTTATAGACTGCATTTTAAAGACAATAGATGAGGCTGGTCCGAATCCCTGTCCACCTATGATAGTGGGAATAGGTATAGGCGGCAATTTTGAATACAGCGCATATCTTGCAAAAAAAGCCCTTCTCCGCCCTATCGGACAATATTCCGAAAAAGCCTATCTCAGAGAAATAGAAGAAGAGGTTATTAAAAAAGCCAACAATCTCGGCATAGGTCCTCAAGGTCTTGGAGGAACGACCACCATTCTTTGGGCAGCCGCCGAAGACTACCCCACCCACATAGCCGGTATGCCCGTAGCCGTAAACATAAGCTGTCACGTTACCCGCCACGGCGAGGTTACAATATAATAAGAGGTGAAAAAAATGAGTACTAAAAAGGTTAAAACAAAAAAAATAACTACAGATGTAAAATTGGACTTTTTTAAAAATATAAAGTTTCGTATTTTTATTTATTCTCTTTTGGTATGCTATCCTATGTCTGTAATGTATAGGACAGAAACTGTCGATGAAACGGAAAAATTTGTGGTAAGGTTTTCCGATTCATTTGGAATGGAAAAATCATTTATAATGTTTCTCGGAGTATTGTTTTTAATGAGCTTTCTTGTTAAATTCAGACCCAAGGAAAAAGAGGCTTTTAAAATATCGGCTATACTTTCCGCTTTTATATCCTTCTGGATAGTAGTGGGAAACAGTTATGCCCTTTTACAGAACTGGAATTATATCTTCGGTTCATTATCTGTATTTATAGCAGCTGTTTTAAGCTTTGTGGGATATTATATATTTTTCTACCATATTATAAGCGCATTTATATATTTTATAAGAATATATGATAAGACAGCATTATATGCTCCCTTTGAAAAAATAGGAGAAAAATATTTCAAAAAGAACGCAAAGCTCAAATTTTTCATAATAATATTTATAGGCTGTCTGCCCTATCTTATTATAAATTTTCCGGGAATAATTCACGGAGATTCGGCAACTATGCTCAGTGAATATTATAAACATAATCTTTCAAACCACCATCCTCTTATGCAGACTCTTTTCTGGGGATGGACTGTTTCAATGGGAGAAAAATTATTCGGAGAACAGACATACGGCGTATTTATATATATACTTTTTCAGGTTATATATTCATGTTTAATTTTCTCTGTTGTTATAGATTATTTTAAAAGAAAAGGGCTGCCTGCATTTCTGTGGATATCTTTATTGATTTTTATGGTTGTTTTGCCTATTTTCCCAAGACATATAGCGGTAATATGCAAGGATCATAATTATTCTGCATTTGCTCTTTTGTTTTTATATCTTATGATGAGGTTGTTTGATAAAAAACAAAATATCGAAAATAAGGAACTTATGTGGATAATACCTCTGTGGTTTGCTTCAATAGTTCTTACGGGGCTTTCGAGAAAAAGTGGTATGCACGTAACTATAATAACACTTGTTTTTGTGCTTATATATCTGAGAAAATATAAAAGAATATTTATACCTGTTCTTATAGCTTCTGCAATGGGAGTTGTTTTTGTGGAAGCAACGGAATATGTTATTCTTAATGTATTTGAAATTCAGAATAATAATACAAAAGAAAGTCTGTCGCTGCCCTTCCAACAGACTGCAAGATATGTAAAGGAATATGGTGAGGACGTAACTTATGAGGAAGAAAAAATTATAGATAAAATTCTTGATTATAATAATCTGGGAGAAATTTATAATGCTGAACGCAGCACTCCTGTTAAGGAAACATTCAAGAGAGAAAGTAATGGAAAAGATCTTGTAAATTACTTTAAGGTATGGTTCATACAGTTTTTCAAACATCCCGACAGTTATTTACAGGCTGCTTTTTCTATGATGGACGCCTATTTCTATCCTACGGATGTGGGATATTACAGAGATTTTTATTTTGATACGTTTATATTTAATAAAGAAGCTATAAAAGAGGGCTTTCCGAAGCTTGAGGATATGTTTCTTAAAAGAGATATGAACAGCAGAAATATACCTGTAATAGGACTTACTTCAAGTGTGGGATTTTATGTATGGCTGTCATTTTTTACATTTTTATTCTTTATATTCTATAAAAAGGATAAAAAATATATGTTATATAATATACCTGCCCTTGGTACGCTGCTTGTGTGTCTGTTATCTCCGGTAAACGGAACAATAAGGTATGCTTTGCCTATCGTATATTATGTGCCGTTTTTGCTTTTTATGTGTTTTAAAAACAAATATGAAGGTGATTTGTGATGAAAGCTATGTTGACAAAATATAGGTTTTTTATAATTTTCTTGGCAGTTGTTTTTGCAGCTGAAATATTTGTTTTTAATTTCAGAACATTTCAGAGCCTTTTTTATAAGACTGAAACTATTGACAACTGGCATTGTACAGATGATAAAAAGGCTTATGTAAACGGAAAGAATATAAGATTTTATGAAAACAATGTTGATATTTTACTTGAAAATATCAATGAAGAAGTCAGAAATATTTATATAGATATGGAAAGCACATATAATATTTCAAATCCTTCAGAGGGAGAAAGACTTAAATATGAAGCTGAAAAAAATGTAAAATTTTATATTACTGCCGATGATGAAACAAATAAAAAAGGAATTGTTACACCTGAAAGCAACATTGTTACTTCTTTGGAAAGAACAAAATATAAAAAGCTTCAGCTTAAGGGAAAAACAAATAATATTAAAATTACTTTTACAAATTTAAAGGATAGGGAATATACAATAAATAATATAATGATAAATAAGAGAGTTCCCTTTGATTTTAATATTATAAGGATATTAATAATATTTATAGTTGCAGCTGTAATATATGCTATAAGACCGAAATCATCTCTTTATAATATAAGGATGGATTTTAAAAACAGGCGTCAGTTTGCGGCCGTATGTATTGTTGTTATAATTCAGACAGCTTTTATAATGGGCTGTATGTTTATAAATAATGACGGTGTATATAATTTGCACAGTCATCAACAGCAGTATAAGGAACTTACTGAGGCTATGTTAGACGGTCATTTCTATCTGAATGAAATTCCTGATGAGGGGCTTGAAATGCTTGAAAATCCATATGATACAAGCGAAAGAACTTCCGCGGCTGTAGGCTATAGTTGGGATCATGCCTATTATAATGGAAAATATTATGTATATTTTGGCATAGTTCCGGCGCTTGTTTTCTATATTCCGGCAAAGGTTATTTTTAACTTTGATATAAGCCTGTTTATGTGTCACCTTATACTTGCACCTTTTTTTGTAGTTTTTTGTTATCTTTTATTATATGAGATAATAAAAAAATATTATAAGGGAGATATTCCTGTTATTTTATATCTTATGATGGCGGCGCTTATAATAAACGGTTCGGGAACTTTTGCTGAGCTTAATTATCCCGATTTATATTTTCTGCCTATATTTATGGGAATTGTAGTGAGTATTGGGGGACTTTATTTCTGGTTTAAGTCCTTTAAATATAAAGATGACGGAAGCTATGAAATATCACCGTTATATATAGCTTTGGGTTCCTTTATATTTTCACTTACGGCAGGCTGTCGTCCTCAGATGCTGATAGGAATGTTTCTTGCTGTTCCTATATTTTATGAGGCTGTTTTCAGGGACAGAAAGCTTTTTTCAAAAGACAGCATTGCCGCAACATCGGCTTTTGTGATTCCGGTCGTAATTGTTGCTGCATTTATTTCATATTATAATTTCAGCCGATTCGGTTCTATATTTGATTTCGGATCAGGCTATAACCTTACAAATTATAACATGGCGTCAAGAGGAATAAAGCTTGGAAGAATGCCCCTTGGAATATTTTCCTATTTTTTGCAGCCTCTTAATATACAGGCAAAATTTCCTTATGTAACAAATGTTATAATAAACTCCGGATATATGGGGGAAATAATAAAAAGCTGTGCTTATGGAGGTATTATGTTTATGCAGCCTGTTTTATGGTTCATAATATTGCTTCCAAAACTCAGAGGAGAGATGAAAAAGAGAAAGGTATATTTATTTGCACTTATGTGTATTATATTTTCCTTGATTATTGCATTTGCGGACATACAGATGTCGGGTATTATTGTAAGATATTATATGGATTTTGCCTATATGTTATATATAGGTGCGGCTTGTATTATATTTGGGGCGTACTGCAAATATTTTGGAGGGGCGTATGAATATATAATAAGATGCTCTTTTGCCGTTCTCTTTGTAATATCGGCAGTATTGTCACTTTTATTATATCTGGGAGTTGTTGAAGCTTCTCCAGCTTACAATAATCCACAGGTATTTTACGGTATACAAAGTATGATAGAATTCTGGAGTTAGAATTTGCGGAAAGGAGAAAAGAAAGTGTATAGTATCGCTGTTCTGATGCCTTACTATAATGAAATAAAAAAGTTTGTGGAAAATTTCAGGAGGGTTCTGCCGGAAACTGTTATTTATATATAACAATAATTTAAATGACGGCACAGATAAAGTTAGGTACTATTTTGCAGGTTTTATTTTGTCAGCTATGGTTATAAAAAATATTATTATAAAAATAATCTTATAAGAGTTTATGAGAGAAAAAAGGAGTATGAATAAATGGAGATCAGTTTGAAAACGCCTGTTACGAGGGAGATGGCAAGAAAGCTTCGGGCAGGTGACAGAGTTAAAATATCGGGCATTATTTATACGGCAAGGGACGCAGCTCATAAAAGAATGCTTGAAAACAGAGAAAAGGACGGCTTTCCTATAGATTTGAAGGATTCTGTTATATATTTCGCAGGTCCTTCCCCCGCAAAGCCCGGTGAGGCTGTGGGATCCATAGGACCTACCACAAGCTACAGAATGGATTCATATTCGCCGGATATGATAAAATACGGCGAAACCGTTATGATAGGCAAAGGCAAAAGAAGCAGTGAAGTAGTTGAGGCTATGAAAAAATACGGCGCAGTATATATAGGCGCAATAGGTGGAGCAGGCGCACTCCTTGCAAGCCATGTTGAGAAATGCAGGGTTGCCGCATATGAAGATCTGGGAGCCGAGGCTATTCATGAGCTTGTTGTAAAGGATTTTCCGGGGATAGTTATAATAGACAGCGAAGGAAACAACCTTTACGAAACGGAATATCTCAAATACAGAAGGAATGATTGATATGCTTGAGGGTAAATGTATTGTATTGGGACTGAGCGGTTCCGTAGCGGTATATAAAATATGCGAGCTTATAAGACTTCTTAAAAAAGCAGGCTGTGAGGTTCATACAATTATGACAAAGAATGCCTGTGAGCTTATACAGCCCTATCTCATAGAGGAGCTTTCGCAGAACAGATGCATTACCGATACATTTGAAAGAACTCCCATATTTGACGTAAAGCATATTTCACTTGCAAATAAGGCGGATATGTTTATGGCTGCACCTGCAACGGCAAATATAATAGGCAAAATAGCAAACGGTATTGCCGACGATATGCTGACTACTACTGTAATGGCTGTAAAGGGCAAAAAAATGATAGTGCCGGCAATGAATACGAATATGTATGAAAATCCTATATTGCAGGAAAATCTTGCTAAGCTTGAAAGACTTGGATATATCGTTATGCCTACGGGAAATGGCGAGCTTGCCTGCGGCGATGTGGGAAAGGGAAGAATGCCTGAGCCATATGAAATATTTGATTATATAAAAATGGAGATAGGCTGCGAAAAAATACTTGAGGGAAAAAGGGTTCTTGTTACCTGCGGTGCAACGGCTGAATCCATAGACCCCGTGAGGTTTATAACAAACCATTCCAGCGGCAAAATGGGCTTTGCCATAGCCGAAACAGCAAGAAATATGGGAGCCTCCGTAACAGTCGTAAAGGGCATTACATCGGCAAAAATACCTATGGGAGTAAATATAATAGATGTAAAATCCGCCCATGATATGTTTGATGTTGTAAAGAATATATATAAGGATTTTGACTATATATTCAAGGCTGCCGCCGTTGCCGACTATACGCCTGCGGAATATGCGGAAAATAAAATAAAAAAGTCGGACAAGGATATGTATATCAGGCTTGAAAGAACGAGGGATATACTTAAATTCCTTGGAGAAAACAAGGCGGAAAATCAGAAAATATGCGGATTTTCAATGGAAACCGAAAATCTTATTGAAAATTCCCGTAAAAAGCTTGTTTCAAAGAATATAGATATGATTGCCGCAAACAGCCTTACAGACAAGGGCAGCGGCTTCGGCACCGATACAAACAAAATAACCGTAATTACAAATGAAAGCATAAAAGAGCTTCCTCTTATGTCAAAAGAAAAATGTGCGGAGGCTCTCATAAAAGAAATTATAAAATAAGAAAATGTTCCGCCGCCGTATTATGGTGACGGAACATAATATTTTTCAATAATATTTATAATATTGTCTACGCCGTTTTTTATGTCGGCTTTTTCCATTTCCGAAATATATCTGTTTCTGTTTTCATACAGATTATCAAGTGCCTTTATAAGAGTGGCGCTGTTAAGCTCTTCCTCCTCCAGAACCTCGGCAAAGCCCTGCTTTTTAAATGAGTTTGCATTTAAAATCTGGTCTCCTCTGCTTGCATTCTTTGAAAGAGGAATAAGGAGCATAGGTTTATGGAGGGCAAGATATTCAAATATTGAGTTGGAGCCGGCTCTTGCGCATACAATGTCTATGGCGGCAAAAATATCCCTCAGCTCTTCGGAAATATATTCATATTGTCTGTATCCCTCATAATTTTCAAATTCTCCGGAAATATTGTTTTTTCCGCATAAATGCACAATATCAAACCTTTTGCATATTTCACCCAGTATTTCTCTTACTGCGTTGTTTATTTTTACTGAGCCGAGAGAGCCTCCCATAATAAGTATAACAGGCTTATCCCCTTTGAATTTCAGAAAATCAAGTCCTCTTTTCCTGTTTCCCTTGAAAAGCTCATCTCTTATGGGTGTTCCTGTAAGAACGCCTTTATTATTTGGCACATATTTTACCGTTTCGGGAAATGATGTACATATTTTTTTTGCAAATGGAGCGGCTATTTTGTTGGCAAGCCCCGGAGTTATGTCTGATTCGTGACATACGACGGGAATTCTTCTGAGCTTTGCTGCAATAACAACAGGTACTGCTACAAAGCCGCCCTTTGAAAAAACTATATCGGGCTTTATTTCTGAAAGAATTCTGAGGGAATCTCCAAGCCCCTTTACTACTCTGAATGCATCGGTCAGATTTTTAACGTCAATATATCGTCTGAGCTTTCCCGTGCTTATTTCAAAATATGGTATGTTTTTATCTGAAATAAGCTCTTTCTCAATGCCGTTTTTACTTCCTATGTAATATATATCATAATTTTTGTTTAAGAGGTGAGGTATAAGGGCAATATTCGGTGTAACGTGACCTGCTGTTCCTCCGCCTGTCAATACTATTTTTTTCATATAATCAACTCCTGAATTTATTTTATAATATAACAGCCTGAATTACAACCGAAAATTTCAGTTTGGACTTGAATTTAAATGAAAATTATTATAAAATGATATATAATCAAATCAGTGAGGTGTTAAAAATGAAGTTTACTAAAATGCATGGCTGCGGAAACGATTATATTTATATAAATTGTTTTGAAGAAAAAATAGATAATATAGAAGAAACGGCTGTTAAAATGAGCCACAGACATTTCGGCGTAGGTTCTGATGGGCTTGTTCTTATCTGCCCTTCGGATAAATGTGATGTTAAGATGAGAATGTTCAATTCAGATGGTTCAGAGGCTGAAATGTGCGGAAATGCCATAAGGTGTGTGGGCAAATATGTCTATGACAGAGGTATAGTTAAAAAAACACTTATAACCGTTGAAACACTGGGCGGAGTCAAGGTTCTGGATATGAAGCTCGATGAAAACGGAAAGGTTTCCGTTGTCAGGGTAGATATGGGAGAGCCTGTTTTCAGACCTGAGCTTGTGCCCGTAAAAGGCAGCGGAGATGGTCCTGTAAAAGACCTTGAAATAAAGGTTTATGACAGGAATTTTACATTTACCTGTGTTTCCATGGGAAATCCTCATGCCGTTACGTTTGTGGAGGATACGGACAGCTTTGAGGTTGAAAGGTACGGCAGTGTTGTTGAAACAGACGAAAGCTTCCCAAGAAAGACAAATGTTGAATTTTTGGAGGTTGTAAGCAGAAATTATCTCAAGCTTCGTGTATGGGAGAGAGGAGCAGGGGAAACATGGGCCTGCGGTACGGGAACCTGCGGTGCTGTTGTCGCTGCCTGTGTAAACGGATTCTGCGATAAGGGAACAGACATAAGGGTAAAGCTTCTTGGAGGAGAGCTTACAATAAACTGGTCGTCTGAAAATAATCATGTATATATGACAGGTCCGGCAGAATTTGTATTTGACGGAGTATGGAATGAATAAAAAATTATTTATGCTTCTGTTCGGTTTGGGACAGAAGCATAAAATTTTTGGCAGAATATCATATATTACAGCAAAATATTCATATAATTTCTTTTATACAGTGTATGCTGCCGGTTTTATAATGACACTTTATATAAGAAAGAGTTTTTTGCCTGCATATATAGTCGTTCCTTTCAGCGTGTATATTATAAATAATACCGTCAGAAAAATTCTGAATAAAAAAAGACCCTTTCAGGAGCTTGATATAACGCCCCTTATAAAGCATAAGAATTCGCCGTCCTGCCCCAGTAATCATACCGCCTGCGCAATGGTCATTTCTCTTACATTTTTAAAGGCGGCATCATTCGGAAACAGCCATCTTCTTATTTTAATGGGCATATTTTTTATAATATGCGGCATTTTCACAGGTATTTCAAGGGTAGTCTGCGGAATACACTATCCCCGTGATATATTTCTGGGATATATAATAGGAATATTCTGTTTTTTTGCCGAAATGAATATTATTTTTTATGTTTTCTGATATCAGTATTATTTTGTTCCATTCAGATTATATTATTCTTTATGATTCTGAATGGGACTTTTTTTATATTTTAAAAATCAACGGGAAAAAAACTATTGACAAATTGGGTCTACTATTGTAGACTATATATAAATCTACTGTTGTAGACTAATAAATATACGGGAGGAAATTATGGAAAATTACAGACTTTGTGACAGTGAATACAGATTTATGTCTGTTATATGGGAAAATTCTCCCATAAATTCGGGGGAATTGGTTAAATTATCTTCTGAAATATTGGGTTGGAAAAAATCCACTACATATACAGTCATAAAACGCCTTTGCGAAAGAGGTTTTATAAAAAATGAAAATACGGTTATAATGTGGCTTGTGCCTATGGAAAAGGTACAGTTGGAGGAAACGGAGTTTTTTGTGGACAGAACCTTCGGAGGTTCAATATCCAATCTTATGGCGACATTTTTGGGAAGCAGAAAAATATCGCAAAAAGAGGCTGAAGAGCTTAAAAGGCTTATTGATAAAAATGTGAGGTGATATATATGGGGGAAGTTTCATTTATAACAAGGCTTTTAAATATGGATATTACGGCAATATATGTTATAATGCTTGTTTTTGTTGTGCGTGCATTTATGACAAAGCTGCCTAAAAAATATTCCTATGCTCTCTGGGCAGCTGTGGGATTTCGTCTTATATGTCCTATATCATTTTCATGGACATGGAGCTTTTTTAATTTATCATTTCTTCATGACTTTAACCTGAACGGAACTATGACATATATACCCTCAGATATTCAGTATGCCCATATTCCGAAGATAAATACAGGCATAAGCCCGGTAAACAGTGCCGTTAATTCGGTTCTGCCGGAGGGAACACCTTTTTCAAGCGTGAATCCTATACAGATTATTTTATATTTTGCATATTGCATATGGATATTGGGAATGGCTGTAATAATTATAAGGGAAATATATATGTTCATAAAAACCAAAAGACTGGTAAAACAGGCTGTTCTGTACAGGGATAATATTTATTTTTGCGACAATATACCCTCGCCTTTTGTTATGGGTATTTTTAAACCTGTGATATATATACCCTTCAGAATGAATGAAAATGAAATGTCCTATATTATATGCCACGAACAACATCACATAAAACGACATGACAATATAATAAAACCGCTGAGCTTTTTATTGGCTGCAATACATTGGTATAATCCTTTTGTGTGGGCGGCTTATATATGTATGATATCCGATATGGAAAAAAGCTGCGATGAAACCGTACTTACTGTTTTGGGAGAAGGCATAAAAAGGGATTACGGCAATACACTTATTTCCTTTGCCTCAAACCGCAGAAATCTTGGTGGGCTTGCCTTCGGAGAAGGAAATCTTAAGGGCAGAATAAAAAATTTGCTGTCCTTTAAAAAGAGAAACAGACTTACAGCCATAATATGTATATTGGCAGTTATAACAGTATTTTCTGTATCTGTGACAAACGGAAACGCAGCCGATAAAGTATATATTGAAAAATGGGCTTCTGCTTTTTCCGACAGAAACGGAAACATCATAAAGGCAATGTCATCGGAAAGCGCAGACAAATCCCTGCTGAAAGAGGGCTTTTATATTGGCGAAACAGCAGCAGAAAACGGCTATATAGGCTGGTCAAGTCCATGGCCTATGAATATAGATGAAAATGAAAGAAATAACGTACTTCAGGCAGAAAACGGCAAGGCAGTTGTGTTGTATTATGCTTTTGTTTCAGACCCTCATTATACGGTGTGGCGGCAGACACTTACCTATAAGGGTAAGGGAGAGGATATTGTAATAACCGATACACATACGGATTTTTTGGATAATATATCAGACGGAGAAGAGTTTTTTATGGCATATCCCAACAATATAAAAGACACTGCTATGGATTATAGCAACAATATGATAGGTGAAATAATAAACAGTCAATTTTTAAAAGGTGAAAACTATAACAATACAGACCTTTCACGTCCCGAAAACGCTGTATTGTACTTTCTGAATATAAACGAAAAAGCCGTAAACATAAAAACGGATAAGGAAAACAATACAGCCGAGTTGTTTTTTGTAAATGACGGCGTAAAAGTAAAACTGAAAATAGAACAGCCCTTCGGTGATGATGGCATATGGACGCCTACGGAAATTTTGAAATAGTTGTATTGATATTGTAAATTCCACTGTGGAATTTATACTGTGTTTTGATGTATATGAAAAAAATAAAAAAGGTATTGACATATTTTTAAAATACAGGTATAATTAATTTTGGCTTTAATAATAATAAAAGTAAGCCTTGGAGAAATACCCAAGAGGCCGAAGGGGCTCCCCTGCTAAGGGAGTAGGTCGCTAATCCCGGCGCGAGGGTTCGAATCCCTCTTTCTCCGTTTTTATATTTAAAAAAATATAAAAAAAATTAAAAAAGTACTTGACAAAGTGCTTTTTTATATGGTATTATTATAAAGCTGTCGCAATAAAAGACAGCGTCTGAACATTGAAAACCGAATAAAAAAAGACGAAATTACAACAACCCGTAATTCCAAAAGAGAATTACAAAAGCGCGTT
>CANQXR010000031.1 GCA_947627855.1 uncultured Clostridia bacterium | reverse complement strand
AATCTATTAATGTTTTCATATTTATTATTATACCATATTTTATTTTTTGTGTCATTTTCCAAAAATTGATTTCCGTGACGTTATTGACGCAAATCTGATTTGGCAACAGGCAGGTATTATGTTTCGGTACTATTGATGGTTATTAAAACATCGGCAAAGTAGATATATGTGGTTTACCTACTTTGCCATTGTAGAAGATGACAGTGCTTGTGTAGGCTGTCAGTTAGTTAAAGCCGTTGTAGGTAAAGTGTTTCGAGCGGGTGCCGCTGTCCGAAGTGCTGAGGACTGTGGTTAGCTTAATTTTTATTCTTAACGCCATGGTTCTGATTCAAGTATTTCACCTGTTGTTGCATTTACAGAAATAATGTAATGATCATCTGTTTCATATTCGCATTCCCATACAAGGCAATCCCAGTGCTGATGTGCATTCAATAGTAATTCTATTATAAGACTTGTATCAAAACTGCTGTCATTATCATGTATGATCTCAAATAGCTCCTTAGAATTTATTTTAAGCTCATCTAAATCCATAGGCGGTTTCCATGATAAGTTTGCATATCTTGAATAGTTACTGTATTTTATGGCTTTTGTAAATACATCATTATCAATTCCAAGAGAAATAATACTGCAATTATTTTTTTTAGTACACGAATATATTGCACGCCCCATATGATGATCTCGTGCATATTCTATATAGGAAAGGGCATAATCCTCAAAAAAATCACTGTATTTATCTGTGATTTCTCCAAGCTCGTCCTCAAAAAGAACATCTTCCGAAACCAAGCCCTTCACGGGTATATTTAAAGTAATATAGCTTTTCTTATACCTTATAAATAATATCATAAGTATAATAGCTATTACAGCACAAAAATTAACGAATTTTTTCATTTATATCCCTCCGGAATATTTGTTATATACTTTCTATACGAATTAACCTTAGAAGAGTAATTTTTTTGTTTTTCAGTAAATCTTTTTCCGGCAAGTGCGGATCTTTTTTGCATATTTTCATATACGTTTTTATTGACATACTTCCATGCTGCAATTGCTGTATCAGGGAATATAGCGCCAAGACCTACGGAATGGCTTACACCGGTTATTTGAGTTGAAAAAAGGTGAGATTCCTGTACGATAGCATAACTTCTATATGTAAGTATAAATTATATTGCTGTCGTTGTCAAGACAAAGTGACGTTATTGACGCAAATCTGATTTGGCAACAGGCAGGTTATCCTGTTTCTGTACTATTGATGGTTATTAAACCATAGGCAAAGTATTCTGAGCAAGTATATCTGTACGAAGTGCCGAGGACTGCGTTTATATTGCAGATGCCGTAATGCTCTCTATCCAATATAAATCGGAAAAAAGCCGGCACGTACCTTATTTTCTTTAAAGACATTCATGACCTTTCTGCTGACAACAATTTCCTGTAATCGGAAATTATTTAAATATTCATAGGTCAGATTAAAATCCTTGAAGTCATTTAGTACAGATTTATCATACTGAATATCAGATTGCAGATAAGTAATGTGATGCCACACTCCCTTGGACGGCAATCAGGCAAATTGTCAACAAGCCATGTCGTGTTTTTCATAGGCGGCAATATGTTATCTATTTCCATTACATAATAATCGTCTTGCAGGGGTCGGTTTTTGTAATCCCTAACTTTATAGTTAAACGATACTCCTGTAAGTTCGGTTTTGAGTATTATATCTCTGAGTTCACGTTTAACAAAAATACAAGGGCGAAGGCTGCCGATTTTGTATTTTTTCAGAAACTTTCTATCAACCATAGCATCCGATACCGGTTTTCCGCCAATGACACAAACTTTGCAGCTGTCAACAAACTTTGTGCCGTAATCTTTAGTGTCTTTACCCTCATACTCTAAAACGTCAGGAATACCCATTTGAAAGTATCGGATCTTATCAAGCTCAGATTTTGTGTATTGAACATCTTGGAATAGCCTTGGATATAAGTGTTCTTTTTCTGTTATATCCATAACATACTTATATGCATCTGAATGTTCATATAGTGGAATACATAACAAACCGCTCCCTTGGTACTTATATTTTTCCCTAATCAGATGGCATAGCATCTTTGACATTATTGTATATTTCATTTAATCCGGCATCGCCTTTAGCTCCTCCGGAAACCGGATTTATTATAGCTATCCTATCCATTTACCATGTCCCCCAATCGCTTATTTCCCCACTGTAATTTGCTGTTTCAGTATAGCTGCTCCTCCGGCGGCAGTTTCAACCTTATACATTCTGCCCTTCGCATCAGCAGAACACACTGACCATACCCATCGCACGGGATATATGAAAGCTCCTGTCCCGAGGGCGCAAAAACCGGCTTTCATTGTTCTGTAAATCCCCCTTGGAAACAAATAATATTTTGCCATACTCAAGAGTGAAAAATGTTAATTATCTATTTTGACAGCCTAAATATATTAATTTATTTCTTATTATAATTTTATAATTAATTTTTTGTTGAGTTTATAGTATCGTAGTTTCCATCATAAAATACTTTCAAAAAAGCTGTTGTGCAGTCAAGAGATGCTCCCATTTTACTTATTATTTGAAGTATATTATTAGAAAAATGAACGTTGTTTTGTTCGCTATCCGAATAAGTCGATACATTAATAATAATATTAAATTTTTTAGAAAGACCATTAATATAATCTGTAGAAGGTAATAAAATCTTTATGAAACGTTCAATGCAATCTTCTACGGTTTCATTATTCTGTGATTCAATTCCTCCAATCCAACAGTCTTCTTTATACTGAATTTTTTCCCCATTTGGTCTGTTTGAAATAAAAATATCCCCTTCCTTATATTTATATGTGTAGTCTATATTTAAGACTTCGGATATCTCCTCTATTTTTAATCCTTTTCCATATATCCAAATACTTATAAAGACTTTCATTTTTTATATCACTCCTTTAAATCATTTATAATTTTCTCTAACATATTCCGCTAATTCTACTAGAATTTCCCATGGCAAATTATCATTTGGGGATAATAAAAGTCAATAATTCGGATGATTTGTATATAATCCAAGAGACTCCAATATATAATCAAACCATTTAAAATCATATATTGTTAAATATTTTCTTGTTTTTGGTCTGCAAGTCCCTTTAAGTCTTTTGATTTCGCCTAAAACATCCCAGCCTGAACTATCGAGTAAATATACATTACCTCTTTTTTCGACAATATCTCCATATATAATAAATGAAGTATTAGTGCATAAATACACATCTCCAGACACAATATTCTGAGGGTCCGGACCATTGGAAATTTCTACAAAATAATCAGGAAAATCATTATCTTCACCAAACAGCCCCTTTTCATCTCCAATTAAATACCAGGATGACATATCATAATAATAATCAATAATATAAAACTTATCTTTTTTTATATCACTGAAAGATGATATACAGAATTTAATAGGAAATATGGTTGTTATTAATATAAAACAAATTATTATCATAAAAACAATAAGAATTTTTAAAATTTTAGAAATTATATTTTGTAGCATAACTCAACCCTCTTTCTTACTTTTTAGTTATTTGCAACAAAAACTTTCCAAGTACCGCCGCCTGCAGCATCTTTTCCGAATGACCCAAAGCATCTGTATATCTGACAATTCTGTTCAGACTGTCATATTCATATTTGTGAGTCTGAGTATCGTTGTTAGTGCTGTAAGCAAGCACATTCCTATGCCGTAGGTATAGCTCACTGCTTCGGAGCCTGTCACAGCCTTTACTACACGATTAATATGGTCATATGTATAGGCGGTTGTAGGTTCTCCCGAAACGGATTCATATGACACATTCCCTGCATTGTCATAAGAGTATCTTACTATATTATAGGTTATCTTTCCGTTTGTGTCAATGCTCAGAGGAACGGATTTTGAGGTTATGCCGCTCAAAGCGTTGTATGTAATTTTGGTCGTGTTTCCGTTTTCGTCAGTTTGAGAAATCATTCTGCCAAGCATATCATAGGCGGCGGAAGTTGTAACCGTAGAAATTGCCCAAAGGCTGAGTACCGAAGATGCATGGTACATCAGGCGGGGAACACATTAAAACGTATATCTTATAATGACATGAAGGCATTTGCCAATGATTTACAAACCCTATAAATACATAAAAAACACCCCTTTGAGAAGCAAATGATATTTTGCCTCACTCAAGGGGTAATAGTAATAAATAAACAATTGATGATCAGAAACTAATTGATCGCTATATATTTATAAAAAAACATTGTATATCTATCATCAAAGAAAATTCTATTTATTTGACAGTAGTTAATTCTTATATTATCCTTTTGCCACTGTCCTTCTGCATCAAAATGATGTAATATACAACAATCATTAGATAGCTCAACTATACGCCCTATAAAAATATTGTGATTTTTCCCGTAATCTATCCCAAGAACTTTCTTTTCAGATAAAAATCTGTTGAATATAATTTCAAAACTACTTAAGTCGAAATTTTCAACTTTTTCATAGTTAGGATATATATTTTCTGATCTGAGTATATGATTTATAAATTCAAAGCCTTTTTCTACATATGTAATATCTTTAATAGGTATAATTTCATATCCATTATATTGAAAATGATCATTCGCAGCCATCAGCAGAAAACTATTAGAGACAATCATTGGTACACCAGCTCTGATGCAGGAATAATCTTCCTTTGTTTCAATATTGCAGTACTCTTTTTGGTTTGACAATTGTTTTAAAACATTTACCCATTTGTCATCCGGAGAAATATCTGCAATGCAGTCAGATGCTCTATTAACATAAGCTCCAGACTTACTCACATATTTTGAAAAATACTCAACATATCTGTCGCCAAAGGAAATGAGGGTTATATCACTGTATCTGATCTCAGAATAGAACTCATTCCAAACTCCCTCAACATCAAACTGAAGAAATTTAATGCGATCAAAAAACACCTCAACAACTTTGCCTATATAAACTTTGTCAAGTTCTCTACAAAGTACAAGAATGTTCTTTTTATTCTGCTTAAAACTGGAAAATACATTTTCAAAACTGCTGATGTCAAAGTTACTCATACCCTCATAATCAGAACAAATCACTTCTTCTTTGAGAATATAGTTGAGAAAATCATTATCTGTATCTATTCCGGTTATATTTTCCGTTGGAACAATAACAAAGCCGTCACACTGAAATTCATTTATATATCCTAACAACAAAAAATTTTCATTTACAGATATCGGCTGACCGGATTTAGTGTCATTTATATATTCTCCGATTTCAATATTACAATATAATTTTGCAGCCACTAATTGTTTAAGCTTTTTTACTAATTCGTTTTCAACCATACGTAACCTCCTAAAACAACATCAGATTATAAAATCTTATTTTTTCTTATCCTTTCTTGGCGTTCTTCTGGCATCTCCCTTTTCACCACCATGATCTCTCTTTTTTCTAGCTTGACCACTCTGGTGTTTATTTAAATTACTTTTTGTTTTATTAGTTGAATACTTATAAAGACTTTCATTTTTTATATCGCTCCTATAATTCATTTATAGTTTTCTTAAGCACATTTCCTATGCCGTCATAGGTATAGCTTACTGTTTCGGAGCCTGCCACAGCCTTTACTACACGATTAATATGGTCATATGTATAGGCGGTTGTAGATTCTCCCGAAACGGATTCATATGACACATTCCCTGCATTGTCATAAGAGTATCTTACTATATTATAGGTTACCTTTCCGTTTGTGTCAATGCTCAGAGGAACGGATTATGAGGTTATGCCGCCCAAAGGCACTGCTCTGATAATGGTATTGAAGCAATACAGAAAGTTTTTTATATGATCGTCAATGTCTATAAGGCTGCTGCACAGCTTTTCTATAATATTATTCAATAAATCTCTGAACTCTGAGTTAAAGCATAAATTTATAATAAATATGCCTAAAATAATAGTCAGTATTATTTTTAATATATTCTTCAAGTGTTCATAAAAGTGAATGAAACTTTCTTTGTTAATATGTTTTAATATTTTATTTATGTAATAGTCAGATAATATCATAATTATCAATATAGATATTGCAGGACATAAAGATATTACCAAACCTACGGATTGAAAGGTCTTTATGGCATAATCTTTCACAAAAGTGGCATAAATAAAAACATAACAGACTATTAAAGCTACTTCTGCAAAAATCACTTTGTTGATGATTTTTTTCATAATACCACTCCTAACTTTTCATTCATAAGCCGCTCTGCAAAATCATTGCCACTTTCACCTGCTTTGGGTTTTTGGCCTTTCGCCCGGCTTGGAACATTATTGGTATTCTCTTTACCGGATTTTTTAGAAGATTTTGCGTAAACAATACTGTTGACTACAATACATACACCTATGCCGGCAATATAAATAAAATCTCCTACAGGCAGGGGTCTATCCAAACATACTAAATCCCACCCAAAATCAGTCTATGTTTCTGCTATATTATGTGTCTAATTAAGATCATACTCCATTGCTGCTATTCTCAGAGATTGTTCGGGGAAAAAGATAACGTCACAAAGTGCTGTAATCATAAATGTTATATTTTCCCAATATTCACATTTTTCAAACACCGTTACATCATATATATTTTTCCTCCCATATCTGATACGGCTTTTTAATATTTTTGCAATGACCTCTTCTTGCTCTTCAATTTCAATTTTGTGAAATTGCTTTTCCTTAGTATATAGAATTTTTATTGTTGAGCCGGAAAAATTAATCTTTAAAGTATTTTCTTTTAGATTACCCGTACTTCCTATTATGTGTTCGTCACTAAATAATATAAAAATAGGCTTTGATGTAGGTATTGAGAAAAACTTTAATAAACATAATAATTTTTCGGCTATATTTACTTGTTTTAACATATATATATTTTCCCCCATTTCATTTTGCAAAACTATTTTTCTCAATAGTAAGCCAAACGTATAATTAGCTGTTATAATTTTTTTATTTATACTATTTTTAAATACAAAACCTTCTTTGGAGAAAAACCTTTCAACTTTGTAATTCATAGTTATCCTAACCCCATTTCTGCACCTGCGCCAACAATAGCAATAGCTTTAACCTTAATTTTTTTATTTTCCATATCAAGTTCTGATTTTATACCAATTCCTCCTATGTATCCTGAACCACCAATTTCTAATTTTGCATTGGTAAGAGGAATAGGTATTTTTATGCTGGCATTGCCTGAAACCAAAGAACCGCCTATATCAAATCCTACGTAATCTTTCGTGATCCCCGCTTTTGCATCAGCTGACAACAAGTCAATTCCAAGTTCGTAATACGGCTTAATGTTTTATGCATGGGCAGCAGTGACCCATGTTAGTATCATATTGTTGGTTTCAGTATCCGAATTTTTAATAATTATTGATCCTATTACAATATGTGGTGGGGGGTCAATAATGTTATGAGTCAGATAAATCTTCCATATATATGATAGCATTGTCGCCATTGTATTCTACATAACCTATTTTTAAATGTTGACCATTTCCCCTTACATACCCGCCATGGTAATATGTTTTTCTGTAGCCCGGTTTTATAACATCGTCAGCATAGCTGAATTCTACTCCATTGATCGAAAAAGTCTCCATTGCATGACCGGAAAATGGACAGGGAACAAAGTTTTCAACATACCCTTCTACGATTTTGTAGTCACCTGAGTAATAATGAATAATCGGAGAAATGATATCATATAAATTGCCAATCAAAGCAATCAAAAGTAATATTCCGGCTGCTGTTAAAATGAACAATGTCCCACAGTTTCTTTTGCAGTTTTTGTACCAACAATAAAAGCAAATAATAAGTATACATATTTGTATTAATAAAAGCCAACTGAGACTAAAGAGACTAAAACCGGCTTTATATAATATCATATTATATCACCTCCCATTTTGACAATTATTTATATAATCTATAATCGGTTTTATTATTTCATATATTTTATTAAGATTTTTTACATCAGATTTTGTAACAGATATCCTAAGATCAATGCCGGGCAAAGAGCAGTTTGTTCCGCTATACATACCACCGGAATTTTCGTACGCAAAACCAAACAACGAAATTTCGGAACCGACACCGATTAATTCAAATATACTATTCATATCTGGAAATATCAATTCACCTAAACCTTTTGTAATACCTCTTTTAACATCACAAGCAATGCCTCCTCCAAAACCTCCCGAAATCATAATTCCTTCGTTGTTTATAGGGTTGGTTTCTTCGGTTGTAAGGTTTCCGGCGTTATATGTATAATCGTTATACATACCGTTTCCGCAGGTGATTTTTGTCATATTGTCATTTTCGTCATAGGCATACTTTGCTTTTGACAAAAAGCTTGTATTTGTTCCTTCGGCAACACTTACATCGGTAAGCCTGCTCCTGTTGTCATAGGTTTTTGCTATTTTAAACGAAGTGCCGGCTGAGCCGCTGCCTATGGAAGATTCTTGTTTTTTCGCAAATCCGCTATTGTTGCAGGTGTTTTCGTCCTAATAAGCATTACGTTTCCATTTATGTCGTACTCATATCTTTTGACGTTGTTTCCGAGCATAATACTGCCTTTCGTTACATGGCGTATTATTGATTATTCATATATCTCATCATAAAAAAGTTGGTAGATATCTGCGATACAAATATTCTTTGACAGCTTATCACTATACCACACCGTACTTGCTCCATAATATAAACTCAAATCATAAGCATATGGTATGGCATATGCAGCTATATCCTTTTTTTCTGCTTGGCTCTGTGACATTGACTGTTGAACTTCCGAATCGCTTTCTGAACCGTAGAAAACAAATTTGTCATATCCTTCATTTAGATATTTTAATAATTTTATAGATATAACACATGCATCACTGAGGGTTATTTCATCATCAGGATGAAAGCTTCCGTCCGGATATCCGCCTATTATGTTCATGGCTTTTGCAGTTGCAATTTCGGCATAAAATTCATTATTCGTGTAAACATCACTAAAAGAATATTCATTTTTTAGTTCACATTCAGATAATCTTATCAGCTGTCCGACAAACATACTCCTTGTAATCCTATATGAGGACTGAGGAAATGAATCGTTTCCTTTATAAACAACATTTGAGATATAGCCGGCTGCTGCATCTGCATATAAGCAATTAAGTCCCTCATAATCATATCCAAGCTCCTTATCCTTGTAATATGATAATACATATTTTTCATCATGACCAAATAAATATCCCATAAGCATTGGACTCATAATTGTAATATTGTTTTTTTCCAATAAAGTCATTACCTCAGATATTTTATCAGTTAAATTCGCATCTGTACCTATGTTCTCAATAAACGGAAGAACTACGTATAATTTACATTGTTTATTGCTTGATAGGTCAATCAGTTGAGTAATATTATTTTTTAAGGAATCAGAATCAAAGTCGCCGGCTTCAAGCTGAAGTATAATAATATCGTTATTAGTTAACTTTTTTAAGTTGTGATCGATATGTTCGGAATTAACAAAATCTTCCAATGTCTGATTTCTTTTACTCAAATCTAAAATTCTGATATTGCTATCGATGTAATCTTCTATGTACTCTGACCAGCCACTTTTTTTAATAATATGTTTGCTGTCATCTTCATATTTGCATACAGTGTTTCCGCCGATGAGAATTAATCTATCAGCATTACTTCCGTGTATAGTCATTCCAACAATACAAATAAGAATTAAAACTATTAAAGCCGGCAAAAATTTTTTCATTATTGTTCTCCTTTATAACTATAAAATTATATTAACAATCAGTTCATTAAGATGCAACAATTCCTGAATAACACTCTGTGGAAGCAGTAGTTGTCGGAGTTGTCGCTTATAAGGTGACAGCCTCGGAAGCAGCGTTCGGTTATGGATTTGTTGGCGTTTAGCTCGGCGCAAACGTTGTTGCCGTCCCACAGGTATCCTGTTTCTATACCATTTACATTTTCAGATGCTCTTAAACCATCGGCGAAGTAGGTGTAGGAGGCTGTTATGCCTGTCCGACTGTTACTGTTATAGGTATATTTTTTTACGCCTGCGCCTGCGGAATTGTTTGAGACAACTGCATTGAGTTTGAATATGCCTTCATTATTTATAGGGTAGGTTTCCTCGATGACCTGATTGCCGTTTGTTCTGAAAAAAGGTGAGATTTCATATACGATAACATAACTTCTATATGTAAGTATAAATTATATTGCTGTTGTTGTCAAGACAAAGTGACGTTATTGACGCAAATTTGATTTGGCAACAGATAGGTATTCTGTTTCGGTACTATTGATGGTTATTAAACCATAGGCAAAGTAGGTATATGTGGTTGTTATACCTACTTTGCCATTGTAGAAGATAACAGTGCTTGTGTAGGCTGTCAGTTAGTTAAAGCCGTTGTAGGTAAAGTGTTTCGAGCGGGTGTTGCTGTCCGAAGTGCTGAGACCTGTGGTTAGCTTAATTTTTATTCTTAATGCCATGGTCCTGATTTAAGTATTTCACCTGTTGTTGCATTTACAGAAATACGGTAATAATCATTTGTTTCATATACGCATTCCCATGCAAGGCAATCCCAGTGCTGAAACTGATGTGCATTCAATAGTAATTCTCTTATAAGACTTGTATCAAAACTGCTGTCATTATCATGTATGATCTCAAATAGTTCCTTAGAATTTATCTTAAGCTCATCTAAATCTATAGGCGGTTCCCATGATATGTTTGCATATCTTGAATAGTTACTGTATTTTATGGCTTTTGTAAATACATCATTATCAATTTCAAGAGAAATAATACTACAATTATTCTTTTTAGTACACGAATATATTACCCACCCCATACTACCATCTCGTGTATATCTTATATAGGAAAGGGCATAATCCTCAAAAAAATCACTGTATTTATCTGTGATTTCTCCAAGCTCGTCCTCAAAAAGAACATCTTCTGAAACCAAGCCCTTCACGGGTATATTTAAAGTAATATAGCTTTTCTTGTACCTTATGAATAATATCATAAGTATAATAGCTATTGCAGCACAAAATTTAACGAATTTTTTCATTTATATTCCTCTGGAATATTTGTTATATATTTTCTATATGAATTAACCTTAGAAGTGTAATTTTTTGTTTTTCAGTAAATCTTTTTCCGGCAAGTACGGATCTTTTTGCATATTTTCATATACGTTTTTATTGACATAATTCCATGCTGCAAGTGCTGTATCAGTGAATATAGCGCCAAGACCTACGGAATGGCTTACACCGGTTATTTGAGTTAAAAAAGGTAAGATTCCTGTATGATGACATAACTTCTATATGTAAGTATAAATTATATTGCTGTTGTTGTCAAGACAAAGTGACGTTATTGACGCAAATCTGATTTGGCAACAGGCAGGTATTCTGTTTCTGTACTATTGATGGTTATTAAACCATAGGCAAAGTAGGTATATGTGGTTGTTATACCTACTTTGCCATTGTAGAAGATGACAGTGCTTGTGTAGACCGTTAGTTGGTTAAAGGCGTTGTAGGTGAAGTATTCCTAGAGCGGGTATTACTATAGACAATTCATGACAATATTCCTCCAAACTGATATATAAATATATATCAATTTGGAGGTTTATAATACTTTAAAATAGGTTTATTAATAAATTATTATAGGTAAGAATTAAATTTCCGAATATTTTAGTAATTCATATATTTTAGGGTTACTAAAATTTTCTTTTAAAATCGGTGTTTCATCTACAACAAGTTTCAAACCGCCAATCCACATATAGTCGGTGTGTTTGTAGGCCTGTATAATAGCTTTCTCAACCAATGGTACAAGGATTTTTTTATCACTGGATTTCAATATCTCTACTGCCTTACAAGCTCCGGGCCAGTTTATATCTTGCAATAAATAGATTAATTTAGGAAGTAATATTTTATTTCTTGGGAATCCTATTCTTGCAATTATTTCCATAGAATTCTCCCAGGTGCATTGATGTCTTGCGTCAAATACAAATAATAAATATAAATATTTATCCTCTATTTTCAATAAATAATCTATTGCATTCTGTTGTACTGAAATAGGCAGCTTCCAATCTAATTCCAACACTTTTTGTTTAATAATTTCTTCATTCATAGCAACATCTCCTTAAACTCTATATGAAATACTCTGTAAATATTTTGTGTATTTATGTGGATTTTTTGACGCATTTGGTCTGGAATTTATCCATTCCTGCATTTTTTGGGGATCAATAGGTCTTACAGCTACATGATTATCTCGATCATTAACAGCTATTAGCATTCCTGAAGAATTAATAGCCTCAATAGTTGTAATCGTAAAATTACCTTTTGTAGGCATAACCGTTGTATATGATAGACCATCAAGCATATCTTTTTCTTTAGGCGTTAGATTTGCAGCACTATCGGAGCCTCTTCTATATATTATAGTCGGGTTTTCTGTGTTTTCCGAAACAGCGGCAATAGCATTTGTGATTGCTGTAGCCTTCTGCTCACTGAAATATTTATTTAAAGAATTGTATATATTAACTCCCCCGACAACTACTGTAGTACCAATAACCACACCTACTCCTATTGCATCTCCAAAAGGCAATGGTCCATCTAATACTGCAGCTGTACCTGCAACACTTAATCCACCATAAAAAATTGCTTCTGCATCAGCACCTGTTTTATCATAATAATTTACAGGATTATTTAATACGTATGTATAAATGTTTTCGCTCTGTAATATGGCTGTAAAATTTGGATATTTGATATCTTTTTCACCAAATATTTCATTCCCATAAATCATATTATTTGGATTCCAATGGGTATCTTCGGTGAGGAATCTGCCTGTGGTGGGGTCGTAGTATCTGGCTCTCAGGTAGTAGTTGCCTGTTTCGACGTCGAATTGCTGGTCGCAGTAGCCGAACTTCATTTGGCTTGAGGAGTTGCCGAAGGCATCATAAGCGTAGGTGTTTGTTGGAGTTGTGCCGTTGCAGACTGCTATTACATCGCCGTGGGCGTTGTGGAAGTAGTAGTTGTTGGAGTTGTCGCTTATAAGGTGATGGCCTCGGAAGTAGCGTTCGGTTATGGACTTGTTGGAGTTTAGTTCGGCGCAGATGTTGTCGCCGTCCCACAGGTAGCCTGTTTCTACACCATTTACATTTTTAGATGCTCTTAAACCATCGGCGAAGTAGGTGTAGGAGACTGTTATGCCTGTCCGATTGTTGTAGGTTCCGGCTGTGTTTGTGTATTTTGTGAGTTGGTTGAAGCTGTTATAGGTATATCTTTTTATGCCTACGCCTGCGGAATTGTTTGAGACAACTGCATTGAGCTTAAATATGTCTTAGTTATTTATGGGGCAGACTTCTTCTATGGTCTGATTGTCGTTTGTTCTGAAAAAAGGTGAGATTTCATATACGATAACATAACTTCTATATGTAAGTATAAATTATATTGCTGTCGTTGTCAAGACAAAGTGACGTTATTGACGCAAATCTGATTTGGTAACAGGCAGGTATTCTGTTTCGGTACTATTGATGTTTATTAAACCATAGGCAAAGTAGATATATGTGGTTATTATACCTACTTTGCCATTTTAGAATATGACAGTGCTTGTGCAGGCTGTCGGTTGGTTAAAGTCGTTGTAGGCGAAACGTTCTGAGCGAGTGTTGCTGTCGACAATTTTACGACTGTACTTCTCCAAACTGATATATTTTTCGGCTCTGATCTCTTATATGCAGATCTTGGTTAGAAGAGAAACAAGGTGTGAGCAAAATATATGACAACTACTAAATCTTGCATATTAATTAATTTTTTATTTAGAATAAACTTATGTAGAGTAAGTCGTATAATTATGTTAATTCTTCAATATAAACTATAATGTTTCCATGATTTCTACGGTAGTAATATCCGATTTTCAAATGTTGTCCGTTTCCGCTTATTACTCCACCATCTGTTTTGATAGTGTCATAACCTATATCATGACCATTTACATATGAAAATTCAATGTTGTTTACTGAAAATGCTTCTTCATATCCACCGTTCTCCATATGAAAATTTTCAACATATCCCTGTGTAATTTCATAATTGCCTGTTTTATAATTTATTAACGGTTCTATTTCATCTCTCAGAATACCATACAGAACAACTATAAAAATAACAGCACCCAATATTACATCTGCTATCAGGTTTATGGTGATAATCTTTTTTATCACTTTTATATTTCTAAATAAATTCTGTCGATGATTTGTAACTGTTTTATCAATTATAAACATAAATACGATACTCACAGTCAAAATTACAATGCTACCAAAGGTCTTTCCAAAATTAAATGATTGTATATATAAAATCATGTTAACATACCTCCGACTTATGTCTTTTTATTATTTTTTATAATTTTAGAATAGGTAACTGAAAATCGCAGTTCTGCTCCGGGCGAAAGTGTCAAACCATCGTTGTTTTTACCATCAAGTGATAATGCAAAGCCGACAATAGAAACTTCTGCTCCCGCTCCCTCTAAATTATATATAGTATCAGCTGACGGAAAACGAACAATGCAGTTACCTTTAGTATATCCAAATCCTCCTCCGAATCCGCCTACAAGTAAAAGACCTTCATTGCCATTATCGTCAATTACACCAATTAAAGATAAAGAGCTGACAGGCCCTAAACCTATTGAGAATCCCCAACCAATGCCATATACATAATATCCTGATGAGTCAAAGAAGTTTGCAGGATTATTTAATGAATAATTATATAAATTATTACTTTGTATTATAACATTGGAATTGGGATATTCTATTTCATTTTCTTTTGATGATTTACTTTCTTCACCTTTGTTGTTGCCATAAATCATATTATTTGGATTCCAATGGGTATCTTCTGTGAGGAATCTGCCTGTGGTGGGGTCGTAGTATCTGGCTCTCAGGTAGTAGTTGCCTGTTTCGACGTCGAATTGCTGGTCGCAGTAGCCGAACTTCATTTGGCTTGAGGAGTTGCCGAAGGCATCATAAGCGTAGGTGTTTGTTGGAGTTGTGCCGTTGCAGACTGCTATTACATCGCCGTGGGCGTTGTGGAAGTAGTAGTTGTTGGAGTTGTCGCTTATAAGGTGATGACCTCGGAAGTAGCGTTCGGTTATGGACTTGTTGGAGTTTAGCTCGGCGCAAACGTTGTTGCCGTCCCACAGGTAGCCTGTTTCTATACCATTTACATTTTTAGATGCTCTTAAACCATCGGCGAAGTAGGTGTAGGAGGCTGTTATGCCTGTCCGATTGTTGTAGGTGCCGGCTGTGTTTGTGTATTTTGTGAGCTGGTTGAAGATGTTATAGGTATATCTTTTTATGCCTAAGCCTGCGGAATTGTTTGAGTGAACTGCGTTGAGTTTGAATATGCCTTCATTATTTATAGGGTATGTTTCCTCGATGGTCTGATTGCCGTTTGTTCTGAAAAAAGGTGAGATTCCTGTACGATAACATAACTTCTATATGCAAGTATAAATCATATTGCTGTCGCTGTCAAGACAAAGTGACGTTATTAACGCAAATCTGATTTGGCAACAGGCAGGTATTCTGTTTCAGTACCATTGACGGTTATTAAACCATAGGCAAAGTAGGTATATGTGGTTGTTATACCTACTTTGCCATTGTAGAAGATAACAGTGCTTGTGTAGGCTGTCAGTTAGTTAAAGCCGTTGTAGGTAAAGTGTTTCGAGCGGGTGTTGCTGTCCGAAGTGCTGAGACCTGTGGTTAGCTTAATTTTTATTCTTAATGCCATGGTCCTGATTTAAGTATTTCACCTGTTGTTGCATTTACAGAAATACGGTAATAATCATTTGTTTCATATACGCATTCCCATGCAAGGCAATCCCAGTGCTGAAACTGATGTGCATTCAATAGTAATTCTCTTATAAGACTTGTATCAAAACTGCTGTCATTATCATGTATGATCTCAAATAGTTCCTTAGAATTTATCTTAAGCTCATCTAAATCTATAGGCGGTTCCCATGATATGTTTGCATATCTTGAATAGTTACTGTATTTTATGGCTTTTGTAAATACATCATTATCAATTTCAAGAGAAATAATACTACAATTATTCTTTTTAGTACACGAATATATTACCCACCCCATACTACCATCTCGTGTATATCTTATATAGGAAAGGGCATAATCCTCAAAAAAATCACTGTATTTATCTGTGATTTCTCCAAGCTCGTCCTCAAAAAGAACATCTTCCGAAACCAAGCCCTTCACGGGTATATTTAAAGTAATATAGCTTTTCTTGTACCTTATAAATAATATCATAAGTATAATAGCTATTGCAGTACAAAATTTAACGAATTTTTTCATTTATATTCCTCCAGAATATTTGTTATATACTTTCTATATGAATTAACCTTAGAAGAGTAATTTTTTTGTTTTTCAGTAGTAGCTGCATTATATCTGCCTATAACTTGAGTCCACTCATCTTCGGTTAAATTGCTTACATCTGTAGATTCATTTGCTATAAATTTAAGTTTTGATGCATAATAAATTAATACAGCTGCTATTGTTTCTATATTAAAAGTATTTTTCATTAAATCTTTTTCCAGCAAGTACGGATCTTTTTGCATATTTTCATATACGTTATTATTGACATAATTCCATGCTTCAATTGCTGTATTAGGGAATATAGCGCCAAGACCTACGGAATGGCCTTTACCGGTTATTTGAGTTAAAGACAGTGCGGTTGAATCATCTATGGATTGAGTTAATTGTTCTTTATATATAATTGCACCAATGATATCTGCAGGTACAGAATACTTTTGAGAGGCAAATAAAATAGTTTCGGTGTTTTTAGAAACACTTCTATATGCTGAGTCGTGACGATACGTAGCTATCAATGCATATTGTGAAAATGCAACATAATAAAGACCATAGTACGTTTCAAGATGCTTTGCCTTATTAGTTATAGTATCTTTTATATTATTAAAAGAACTGCTTAAACCACTGTAATCATATAATAAAATAGGATTATTTTTGCAGTAAGCATACCAATTAAGCCCGTCTTTTATGGGATCTTCGGATAAGAATCTGCCTGTGGTGGGGTCGTAGTATCTGGCTCTCAGGTAGTAGTTGCCTGTTTCGAAGTCGAATTGCTGGTCGCAGTAGCCGAACTTCATCTGGCTTGAGGAGTTGCCAAAGGCATCATAAGCGTAGGTGTTTGTTGGAGTTGTGCCGTTGCAGACAGAGATGACATCGCCGTGGGCGTTGTGGAAGTAGTAGTTGTTGGAGTTGTCGCTTATAAGGTGATGGCCTCGGAAGTAGCGTTCGGTTATGGACTTGTTGGAGTTTAGCTCGGCGCAGATGTTGTCGCCGTCCCACAGGTATCCTGTTTCTATACCATTTACATTTTTAGATGCCCTTAAACCATCGGCGAAGTAGGTGTAGGAGGCTGTTATGCCTGTCCAATTGTTGTAGGTTCCGGCTGTGTTTGTGTATTTTGTGAGCTGGTTGAAGATGTTATAGGTATATCTTTTTATGCCTACGCCTGCGGAATTGTTTGAGTGAACTGCGTCGAGTTTGAATATACCTTCATTATTTATAGGGTAGGTTTCCTCGATGGTCTGATTGCCGTTTTTGTCGTAGAAATACCTTGTCTGCAAATTGTCCTTTGTTTTGAAGGTTAGCCTGTTGTTTTTGTCATAGGTGTAGTCTTCCGTGTATATATGGGCATTGTTTACATAATATGCTGCGGTTTTTCTGTTTCCTGCTCCGTCATAGGTGAAGTTGTACCTGTAATTGGTATAGCCAAAAACGGATTCCGAAACAAGACGATTTGCAGTATCGTATGTATAGTTGGCAGTCAGTGTTTGCACACCTATTGTTTCTGTTTTTTGTGACATATTGCCTGCGGAATTGTAGGTATATGACATTGACTGGAGGGTTTCGCCGGATTTTCTGAGGGTTATTCCTGAGATAAGGTTTCCGGCGTTATATGTATAATCGTTATACATACCGTTTCCGTAGGTGATTTTTGTCATATTGTCATTTTCGTCATAGGCATACTTTGCTTTTGACAAAAAGCTTGTATTTGTTCCTTCAGCAACACTTACATCGGTCAGTCTGCTCCTTTCGTCATAGGTGTATTTTATTTTCTGATAGGTTGTACCGTTCTTTGTGTAGTCGGACTGAGTGAGGTTTCCTCTTTGGTCATAGGTTTTTGCTATTTTAAACGAAGTGCCGGCTGAGCCGATGCCTATGGAGGTTTCCTCTGTTTTCACAAGTCCGCTGCTGTTGTAGGCATATCTTTTTATGCCTGTATTATTTGTGGCACTTGTAAGAACACCTGTCTTTCCGTAGGTGAAAGTGTTCGACAGTCTGTAGTCCCTTTCCGAGGCTTCGGAAAGCTTTCTGTGGAGCGGGTCATAGGTATAAGAAATTGTATTTCCGTTTCTGTCGGTTTTGCTTATGAGGTTGTTATGGTTATCATAGGTATAGGTTTCACTGTTTCCGAGGGCATCGGTATACTTTGCCAGCCTATTGCAGCCGTCATAGGCATATGTATAATTCTGAGTGCCACTGTTTGTAGACATACAAGTGAGATTTCCTGCATCATCATAGGAATAGTTTACGATTTCATTCCCCGTAACTGCGGCAACAAGTCTGTTTTTGAAATCGTATGAATAGGATGTGGACGCACCTTCTGAAGCACTCTCTCCGGTAAGGTTGTCTACACTATCGTATGTCTTATTAATTACATTATAAACAATCTTGCTTTCTTTGTCAAGGAAAAGCGGTTTCCTTGCAGAAATCATATTTCCGAAACAGTCGTAATAATATATTGAGGTATAGCCTTTTGCATCTGTAGAGCTTGTCATTCTTCCAAGCATATCGTACTGTGCAGAGGTTTTGATTTGGTTTGCACCGCTGCCGCTGACCGTTTCTGTAACATTTCCATAAATGTCGTATGTATAGCAGGTATCGTAGGTTGTATTCTGGCTTATGACATTTGAGGACTTTGTAACATTGTCCATGAGATCGAAGGTATAGTTTGTTATGTTTCCCGCATTATTTGTCATAACTGTTCTGTCCATAAGGTCATTTTGGGAAATGTTTACTATGTTTTCGCAGTTTGCATCTCCATAGATCGTTTCTGTTTTGCACCAGCCTGTGGAATTAAGTACATATGAATATGTTTTTTTACTGAGTTCGTTGGACTGATGATCATTATCGACTACGGTTTCAGAAAGCATTCTGCTTTGATCGTCATATGTATAGCTCGTTAGTGCGCCGCCTTCTTTATATGTAAGAGGGCGCATAAGAGTGTCATAGGTATAGCTGCAATATAGATCGTTTCCTATGTGAATGGTTGTAAGGTTCCATGCTGCATCATAGGAATAGTCAACATAGGTTCCATTTTCATAGGTTACACGGCAGCTTGGCTTTGTGTAATTATAGGTGTATGTTTTGCTTTTGGCAGAATTAAGGTCAGATTTTTTTGCGGCATGGGTTTCTTTGGTTATGTTGCCGTTTCCATCATACTTATATGCGGTAAAATTACCGTTTCCGTCCTGCATGAGAGTTATATTTCCGTTCGTGTCATACTCATACTTAACGATACTGCTGCCCAACATACCCGTGCCGTTTGTTTCAACATATATAGGTTGTGCCGATATCGGATTTCTGACAGATTCTTCTTCGCCATCTGCATATTCATAGTATGTATTTTTGCTTTGCTGGCTGCCTGTCTGTAAATTTGCCCATTCATACTTTCCATACAGCAGATAGTTACTGTAGTAGTAATAACCAGTGCGGCTCTTTAATTCATCGTTCAGATAAGTGTCGGTTTGCTGAATACACTTATTTTTGTAATCCCCCGGGTCGAAAGCAAGGGAGATTCCGCTGCTGTCTGTGACGAGTGTATTTTTTATCGTGATGATTTCATCAGAGCTTCTTCTGTATGTAGACTCGGTTTCAAGCCAGTAGTGGCAGTCCTTTGTAAAGTCTGAGGAAGTATTTGTTTCTTCATCATATTTATGGGTTTCTTCGTGAATGATATTTCCGGAGCTGTCCTTTATTACATAGCTTGTTATGTTTCCGTAATAATCATACTCATACTCCTCAGTTTTCGTAATCGAAGAACCTGATGGAGCGGATATGGTTGTTTTGACTGTTTTGGGATATGGAATTGAATAATGCCTGTAATTGTCGTTTGGCAATTCGTCTTCATATGTATAATCCACATCGATCTGAGTTCCGTCGTTATAGTTTGTGCTTTCAAAGTCAAGCCTGTGCATATAGTCAAAGCTGCGGCTGTAAGAGCAGTTTTCGGTTGTGACAACAGTACGGTATTGAAAATCATATGCATCCAGATATCTATTCAGCTTGAGGGATGCTATTTTTGAACCTTTAAGCAATGTTGTGAGAGGTATTCCACAGTCGGCACATACAAAGTTGCCGTCTCTTTCAAATTTAAGATAAGCGGAATGAGAGCCATCACCATAAGTATGCCAATATCTGGGTGCTGTATTGGCAAAGGTATAAGAATGGAGCTGATATTTGTAGTTTTCTTCTTTATATTTTTTCCCGCCGTATTCAATCCACTTTGATGCAATTCTGGGGTAATAACAGGTTTCTTCGGTATCGCTTAAATAGTCATAGCTCTCAACCTCGGCTGTTTCATAAGTATATTTATTGATCATACCCGTAGGTGATTTTATTTCCGTCAAAAGAGAGTTTGTATATTCCTTGCCGCCGCTTGTGTCGTTTTCAAGCTGGATATAGGAGTAGGAAGTTATCTGGGAATTTCTGTCGACTGTACTTAAGACTGCCGTTTTATCCTTTTGACCGCCGTCGCTGCCTTTGTTTATTGTATAACTCGTCTGATCGGGAAATGTAAATCTTAGGGAGTCCGCAGACTTGGATATCGCAATTGAATTGCCCAGAGTATCGGTTATATAGTATTTTCTGTCTGCCTCTGAGTAAGATAATAAAATTGTATTTCCAAATCTGTTTCTTGTAGCGATCCATCTTCCTATGCCATCAAAATAATATTTCGTACCGTCAATATGTTCAAGATAATACGAGCTGTTTGCATTCAGAGAATTATTGTAATCCATAGTGATGTATTTATAGCTGCTGTATGAAAGTGGCAGCGAAAACCTTGCTATACGTTCGCCATAAAGTCCGGTGAAGTTCTTGACGTTTCCTCTTTCATAGGCGCTGCCTTCAGGCGTAACCACATATCTCATGCCTTTTCCCGAATCGAGGGATGTATATTCTCTGTCCAGCAAGTAAGGAAAAGACAAAGACCAGTTTTCACCGACATTAAATCTGTCTTTTTCTATTTTGCGCGACAGTCTTGAATTACTTTTATACACAAGGCACAAATTAAGATCAAGTCCGTTTAATCCCTTTATGCTGCAAATAGTATTTTCAACAGTCAATTCTCCCGTGTTTACATTAACACTGTCGTTTATACTGTTTGTGTTAATATTGGGTCCTGTTTTGAACTGGGCATCATTAAGGGTAAGACTTCCGCCGTAATCCGGTGAAAGCGCACTCACATCATTCTCTTCCGCAATATCCGACTCCATCAGTCCCATTTCGGACTTAACTTTATAAACAATTTTCTCAAATTCTGCGTTGTCTATATTATTTGTGTTTAAATATTCGCCGATATCCTTTTGTTCGGCAAAAGGTTCGTCAAAAGCTTCATTGTAACTATAATCATCGCTCCCTGTATTTTCTGCGTCATATATTTCATCTTTGATTGCAGAAACATCAAGAATTTTAAGGGCGGAATCACTTGTTGTATAGTCATCAATTCCGGAAATTGTGGAAACAACATCTGAGTTTATGAGCTTTGAAGCAATATAAGCATCAATCGCTTCATCGGCTGTATTGCCGTTAGCCATATAATATGCGATCTGAGGCTTTATTTTTTTATTAGACAATATCGGAGCGGCAAATTCGTCCGCTTTAAATTTGCCTGTTTCTTCCAAAGCCTCTGTTTCACTTCCGTATTTATTTATCATATTAATGGCATCGGTCAGGCTTATATTCATACGCTGCATAATAATGGCTTTCGGTGCTGACTGCTCTATGCTCAGTCCGGCGGCTTCACATTCGAGCATTGTATCTTCACGCAGGCTGGCTTCATCAAGGAGTAAATCACGCTGTTCCCTGGAAAGAGAAGAGTATTTCTTTGAGCCTGATATTATTGCAGCCGTTTTGTCCGACATCATATTGAGATTCATTTTAAAGTCAAAGGCGCTGCCGGAGGTTGTAAAATCATCGATCGTAATTATATTTTCGGTGATTTGGGGTGCTTCTTTTTTTGATTCGTTTTCAGGCAAGGCCGGCAGGTCAGCGGTAAGAGCCGGTATACTCGTTACGCTGTCCGGCACAAGTTCGTTATAGCTTTCAGCCGTGGTTTCCGTATGTTCGCTGTCGGTTATCTCCTCGGTTACAGAAAAATCAGGCATATCTGAAGCTGCGTAAACCGGAGCTTTGGGAATAAACTCCAAAAATAAAACAAATGAAATAAATAAACAAATATATCTGTAGAGTTTTTTATACATTATGCTCCTCCTTTCTTATATACATTAAAACGTATATTATCCGATCCGCTTTTTTTGGCATAAAAATTGGCTGTGGCTACAATACCGCTCCAGTTTTTTTGCTCTGCGTTATCAAGAGATATAGTAGCTTCACCGTCAGAGTATTTTACACAGTCATTTACAGAGTAATTATCTAAATCAGGTCCCAGAGTTACACTTCCCATGCTGAGAAGACTGCTGTCATAGTTTATTGAAAACAGATATTGATTTAAAGTGGGAATATTTTCGGCTGTAAAATGTAATGTAAATGTTTTTCCGGCATCAAATTTTAAAGAATATACATTATCTCCCGAGGTGTCCGTATAATCTGTATCATTGGTTATAACGCTGTATATTCTCATATTTCCCGTTGATCCGTTTTTATGTATACCATAAATATAAAGTTCCTCCGAGTCGTCCATGAATTTACAGGAGTATATCCCGGGTTCATTTGTTGTATCAAAACCTTTATAAATATATCCGTATTTATTTGCTATATATAGATTGTTGTTATTTCCTTTGGCAGTAATTGAGATAAGTCGGGGATTGTTTCCGAATTTAGAGAAGCTGTTAGGCATTGTAAAGCCTATTTTCCCGGATTTTATAAATGAAGTGTCGGTATACATATCAAGAGCATTATTATAGTTTTCAATAGGATCGGAAACTATCTGGGATGAATTATATGATGAATATATATTATAATTATCCGAATTGTAGTCCGAAATTTTTTCTCCCGCATTTAAACTTTCAAAGTTGAAAGAGGAATCCTCCGTTGTTTTTGAGGTTGCTTTTTTAACTGCTATCTGATATATTCTTATCTGACTATCAATTGATCTTAAAAATATTTTGTCGCCCGGTCCGTTATATTTGAATCTGTAAACCCTTGTTTCGTCATCAATTTTAATATACTGAGAAGGTAGATCTGTATCAAGCTCAGTACAATACTTGTCTGTAACCAAAAGAAACCTTTCAGTATCGGCAGCAGGTACTCTTGCTGTAATATACACATATGAATCCTGCGCTACTTCAAATGCTATGGAACCGTAGCTGCTGCTGCCTTCTCCGAGCAGAGATACATTATAGTAGTATTTGAAGCCTTCCGGTGTCTGAACGCTGTTATAACCTACCTTTACATTATCTGAATCCGTGGCATAAATATTAAGTCCGTTATAATAAGTTTTATTATCCAATGTGCCCTGTATTTCTTCATCAGAAAAATCCCATATCCTTTCCGCCGGCAATTTGTTATAGTAACCTGTATTGCGGGGCTTTATACAAATACGGTATATTCTTATGGCGTCTTCGGGGGCATATAAATATAGTTTTCCTGCTTTTCCGCTGTGAACTATATGAAAGCTTTCTTTGTCAGACATTCTTATGGTTTTTTCGGATTTATCACTTTCAGAATAAATTTTGAGAGGTCTTGAAAAATTATTGTCATTGGATTTGGCAAATATGTAAATGTCGGTCAATCCATTTACATAAAAGCTAAGGGATTTTTGCCTGAGGAAATCGGAGGTTTTCTCAAGCATTACAAAATTATTTACTTTTTCGCCTAAAATTTCGTTTTTCCCGCTGTCTGTTCTTGCAATAACATGGGGCGTTAAGGTCAATCCAAGGATTGTTGTTTCTTCACTTATATCATGCCAGCCTGAAAACATAATATCGTCAAAAGCTTCATCATCAAAATTCCACACAGTATCTCTGTCATATTCCGTAAGATAAGAATTGCTTAACCTTGATAATATGACCTGATATATATTTATGCTCCCTGTATCGTTATATATGCTGTATTCATCCGGTCTGTCCAGATAAAAAGATACATATTGCAGTTCATTGGATTCCTGTTCATTATATCTGATCAGTTCCCAGTCATTATATTCTCTTCCTTTTACGGAAATTTTAAGGTATTGCTCATCTGTGGAATTTGTATTTGAAACTCTTACCAAAAGAAATACATAGCATGGCTCGGAAGTGTATAATTTTATCGCTCTGCTTTTCGCTGTATTGTCGTTATTCAGCCCTGCTGCACCGTTGGTATCAATATAATTGCTGAAGGAATATCCGTTATAGCTTTTTGTGTTTCCCGAAGACAAACATACGTCTTTGCTTGTGGAGCCTGATGGTTTCGGCATAATCAACAATCCGTCCAAATCGGTTTCTTTTGTATATACTGCGCCACTTTCATATTTGTCCATAGTCCATTTCTTTTCACAGTTATAAGATGGTATATAACCGCCTGACGCCTTGATTTTTTCGGTGAGTAAAGTCCTGTCTTTATCATCGGTTTTACCGTCCGTGTTCAAATCGGCATGACTTAAGGTTACATCGTCAAAATCAGAGCTGTTATATAATATTTGATATAATAGTGTTAAATCATCTTTATCTACAATATCATCTGCATTAATATCACCGTTCTTATAACGAAGATGGATATAGGAAAATCCCATGGAGCCTGTAACACAATAGATATAATATGTGTCGGCCTTGTTGAGATAAATTGTATGTGATGTAATAGAATTATGAATGAGATTTATTGTGCCGATCAGCTCTCCGTCACGGCTTATGTTGGCAGTTACATCATCAACATCCGAAGATGTTCCATAGGCAAGAATGTCAATATAGCAAGGTTTTTCAATAGAAAATTTCAAAGCCCTTTTTTGCGGCACATAATTACTTCCGAACGCAGAAGCGCCATTTGTTTTAAGAGCCTTTGAATATGTTTTCCCTTCAAAGGTCCTTTTACTATCAACAACGGTCAGATCATTTTTTCCCA
Source organism: uncultured Clostridia bacterium (assembly GCA_947627855.1). Taxonomy (GTDB): domain Bacteria; phylum Bacillota; class Clostridia; order Lachnospirales; family CAG-274; genus JAJQCI01. The sequence continues at coordinate 2,755 of CANQXR010000031.1, read as the reverse complement.
CGCTTTCAAGACCGTTATATTCTGTAAAATCACCGAGGGGCATATCTGAAATATTCCATTCGATATTATAATCATACTCATCTGTGTCCGCACCATAAGCGGTAATACAAATCGGACTTATCATGAAATAAATAGAAATTACAGTAGCTAAAATAAATTTTATTTTCATATCCTCATCCTTTCTGAAATAGAAATATCATTGACCGCCTTGTGATACCATCATATGCCGGATATCGGCTGTTTGTTTTGTGATACTTCTCATGTAATGGCTAAAATATTTTTTATTGGCTTTGTTGGGCGCTGTATTTGATGACATATTCAGACATATTGCCATCGTTGCAGTTTATTGTGCAGTTATGAATCGGTAAGCTTGGTCTTTGGAAACCGAATATGTTTAAAATAAGTTTGTGTGGAAGCAGTACAGGAAGCCTTTGCACCCTGATATGCCTGGCTGGTTTGACGTGGTTACAATAAATAAGCGAAACGGCGTTGCTTTGCTGTTAATTTCTTCATTTTCACTAAAGTACAAGACAATGTAACTTGAAAATATATATACAAAAATATAAAAACAGCAAAAAGCAGATTAGTAAATAAAGGATCCTTCCATCAAAAACACCTCCCTTCATTAAACCCTCTATATATTAAGATTGTTTTGGGAGGTGTTTTGTGACAACTTTTATTATTTTTTTTGAAAAACATTCTCGACGATTTTTATAAGATTATTCTTACCTGTATTGCTTTCGGCGATATATAAAACAGCCACTTTTTATAAACACCGATGTATTGTTGTCTTTGTCTGCGAATAAAATTACATCTGAATATCAACGATAATTTTGCTTGTATGTTTTTCTTCGATATTTATGCTGAAAATGTCCGGCAGGAGCCGTCAACGGTGTTGTCGTATAGATTTACAAAATTTTTATGATTTACAGTCGCAGATTTAAATGTTCTTACTGTTAACGCAGAAAGTATAACGAGTATAATAATTGCGGCAGCGGTAATTTAAAGCTTTTTTATAGATTTTTTCTTTCTGATCATCTTCTTGTAGTATGTTCAGGAGATAAATATTTGCATCAGCAGTACCTGCATCGATTTCATAAAATAATTCGTCCGCTGCCATTGACCCTGCCTCTCTGATGAATGTATCAATAATATCTTCACACATATCTGAGCTTTCATACTTCATTTAATTTCCTCCTCCTGTCTCAGAAATTCTTTTATTTTAGCCCTGCACCTTTCAAGTCTTTTTCGCACAGTTTCGGATTTTATGTCGAGCACTTCGGCTATCTGTTTCAGACTGAAGCAATTCATGGATTTGAGAAAAATTACTTCCTGATATTTAATGTCCATTCCTAATATAAATTCTTCAAGTCGTTTGATACTATCTTTGCTGACAACGATAAGAGAAACGTCATTGTTTTCATATGTATTTTCGCTTGCAAAAATGTATTTCATATCTTTTGCAGATTTATTGTACAAGTCAAAAGCTTCATTTCTGCAAATTACACCTATGTAATTTCTTAGTCTTTTTTTCTCCAATCCTGTAATTTTGTCTATATTTTCTATTATTCTGACAAATGCCCTCGAAACAGCGTCCTCGGAGTAATAACTGTCTTTAAGAATACTGAAGGCTACTTTATACATAAATTTTGAGTATTCGGCATATAGTTTTTCAACAAAAATAATATCTTTTTCATTGTTTAATATAAAAAGCATCTTTCTTCTCTCCGGTTAGATTGATTATATTAATAATATTATCATTTATTTCTTTTTGCGTCAACTTATTATATAATATTTACAAATATTTAATAAGAAAATTTAGTCTGCAAAACTCTATTAATATCAGACAGTAAAAAAACTCAAACACCTTAGACTTTTTTGTACTCATATTATATAGCTATATTGAGGCGATAATTATGATGAGCAATGACAAAAACAAAACAGAACAAGTGATAATTTTTTGCATGGAAGATTTTGTACCGGAGGACCATTTATTGAGAAAGATAGAAGAGGCAATAGATTTTTTGAGACCGTTTCAGATTCTGTGTAAACTCTAAAACTGATGATATTAGCAAGAATATAATTAGTATATTATTCTTGCTATATTCGCGTATAATTATAAATATATAGTTATTCTTCTGCTAGGACCGCATTTATTCCACGATCTATTTACAATGAGCCTCTGCGGACACGGTATTCCGGCAGCAGGAGCAGCTACACCCGAATAGGACCAGGCTGCCATCATATCCGCCTCTCATTGTAAATAGCTTTCGCGGCACAACCACGTGAATCTAATTTTGAAATATAATTGTAATATAAATGGAAATGAAGATATGTTATAATCACAAAGATGTGGCATAATATGTCAAGTTTTGAGAAATTTCAAGTAATAATTAAAGAACCCAAAGGAACGGCTGCTCATAAAGGATATTATTATAAAGTATAAGATATTTTAACAATGATCATATGTGGTATGTTATGCAATCTGCAAACAATATCTGACATACATGAGCGGGCAAAGTCAGAGCCTGTTCGGATATTCTTATTTAAGGAGTTCAGAATACGGAAGATTCCTTCACGTGCACAGTTTTATAATCTGGTCGGTCGCATAGACCCAAAGGAAATTAATAGAATTTTTATTAAATGGGTAGAAGAAATAGTCAAAGATGACGATAGTGACAGGACTATTGCCATAGATGGCAAAACTATCTGTTCTACTGACAAATTAAGCAAGGGAAAGGGACATTTGCATATA
>CANQXR010000030.1 GCA_947627855.1 uncultured Clostridia bacterium | reverse complement strand
CATGGCAGCATAAAAAATGGCGCAACAGCCTTAAACTGCTACGCCATTAAGTCCAACTTTTGGGGGTCACCTCATTACTGCGGTTTTTTTATTGCAATATGCAATTTTATTTCGGTCAGCCGACCGGACTGAGCCGCAGGGGGCGGAGGCAAGAATGAAAAAATGCGGCTTCTGCGAAGCCGCATTTTTTCATTCTTGCCTCCGCCCCCTGCGGGTCGGCTCTGCCAACCGTCTTTACGACGGTAGGCAGAGCCGGGCAATAAATTTATTATAAAATCAGCACTTTTCAAATACAGTTGCTATACCCATTCCACCGCCAATACAGAGAGTTGCAAGACCCTTCTTAGCGTCCTCTCTCTTCTGCATTTCGTGAAGAAGTGTAACAATGATTCTTGCGCCAGAAGCTCCTACGGGGTGTCCGAGAGCTATGGCTCCGCCGTTTACGTTTACCTTGCTCATATCGAATTTAAGTTCACGTGCAACAGCTACCGACTGAGCCGCAAAAGCTTCATTTGCTTCAATAAGATCCATGTCCTCTACTGTAAGACCGGCTTTCTTAAGAGCGTTCTTTGATGCGCCCACAGGACCTACACCCATAATTGATGGATCTACGCCTGCCTGACCCCAACCGATAAGCTTTGCCATAGGCTTAAGACCGTATTTCTCAACAGCCTCGCCTGAAGCAAGAACAAGTGCAGCAGCGCCATCGTTTATACCGGAGGCGTTTCCTGCGGTCACCTTGCCGCCATCGGGCTTGAATGCGGGACGAAGCTTGGCAAGCTTTTCGAGAGATGTCTGACGGGGATGCTCATCAACCTTGAATTCGACTGTTTCCTTCTTAACTTTTACAGGCACGGGTACGATCTCATCTTCAAATCTGCCTGCTGCAATAGCTGCGGCAGCCTTTTCCTGAGATGCAAGAGCAAACTCGTCAAGTTCCTCTCTTGTTATGCCCCACTGATCTGCTACGTTCTCAGCTGTAATACCCATGTGGTAGTTGTTGAAAACGTCCCAAAGACCATCGTTTACCATGGTGTCGACCATATTTGTGTTGAACATTCTTGCGCCGTAACGTGCGGTAGGAATAGCATAAGGTGCCATAGACATATTTTCTGTTCCGCCCGTAACAACTATGTCAGCATCGCCGGCAAGGATAGTTCTTGCGCCTTCAACAACAGCCTTCATACCTGAACCGCAAACCATACCGATTGTTGTGGCAGGAGTTTCTATTGAAAGACCTGCGCCGAGAGAAGCCTGTCTTGCGGGATTCTGTCCCAAAGCAGCCGTAAGTATACAGCCAAAATAAACCTCGTCAACCCATTCGGGCTTTACTTCTGCACGCTTAAGAGCTTCCTTGATTACTATTGAACCAAGTACAGGTGAGGGAGTTTTGCTGAGAGAGCCGCCGAATGTGCCAATAGCTGTACGACAACAGTTTACAATATATAAATCCTTCATAATTTTACCTCCGTTAAGCCTTTGAATTCTTTATAGCTTCTGTAAGCTTGGGAACAATTTTCTTTACATCGCCTACAATGCCGTAGTCCGCAACATCAAATATAGGCGCTGTTTCGTCCTTATTTATAGCTATGATAACGTCCGATTCCTCCATACCTGCAAGGTGCTGGATAGCGCCCGAAATACCACAGGCAATATAAAGCTTGGGACGTACCGTCTTACCTGTCTGACCTACCTGCATAGCCTTGGGCTTCCAGCCTGCATCAACAACTGCACGGGAACAGCTTACCATTCCGCCGAGAGCTTCTGCCAGTTCTTCAAGCATACCGAAGTTTTCGGGACTGCCCATTCCTCTGCCGCCTGAAACAAGTATTTTTGCGTCCATAATGTCAGCTGTTGCTGCAACCTCTTTAACAACCTTGAGTATTTCAACATACTTGTGGTCAGGAGTAAAGCCGGGATTGTACTCCACAACCTCAGCCTTTGCACCGGGTGTGGGGTCAAGCTTCTGCATAACGCCCGGACGTACTGTTGCCATCTGAGGTCTGTTGTCGGGGCAGGCAATAGTTGCGATAGTATTTCCGCCGAAAGCCGGTCTTGTCATAAGAAGCTGATTTTCCTTTTCGTGGAAAGTACCTATTTCAAGGAAGGTACAGTCAGCCGTAAGACCTGTTGCTACTCTTGCCGATACTCTGGGACCTAAGTCACGACCAATAGCGGTTGCGCCTACAAGCATGATTTCCGGCTTGAATTTTTTGATAACGGAAGCTATGGCGTGTGTGTAAGGCTCTGTCATATAAACCTCAAGAGCGGGGTCGTCAACTACTATAACTCTGTCTGCGCCGTACTCAGCCAGACTGTCTGCAAGTCCCTTTACATTATAGCCTGCCAGAACAGCCGTTACGTCAGTACCTAAAGCGGCAGCAAGCTCTTTGCCCTTGCCTATAAGCTCATAAGCAATATTGTCTATTTTATTGTCTACCTGCTGGGCAAATATAAATACGCCCTTGTAATCATTAAGATCCATTTTATTCACCCTTTTCCTTTAAATAATATGCTTTTCCGTAAGCTTTTGCATAATGTACTTTACGGATTCTTCGGTATCGAGAACAACCTTTTCTCCGGCTCCTTTTCTTACCTTGTCCGAAGCCTTTGCAATTTTTGTGGGAGAACCTGAAAGACCCAGGTTGCTGTCGTCTACGTCCTTGAGGTCAGCTCTTCCCCACTGTGTAATTTCAGCATCGTAAGCGTCAAATATTCCGCCGGGAGTCATATAACGGGGCTTGTTAAGCTCTGAAAGTGCAGTAACAAGACAGGGCATTTTAGCCTTTAATACATGATATCTGTCGTCAAACTGTCTTTCAACTATAACATAATCGCCGTCGATTTCTATTTTCTGCGCATATGATATTACAGGAATATTAAGATGTTCTGAAATCTGAGGACCTACCTGTGCGGTATCGCCGTCAATTGCCTGACGACCCGTAATAATAAGGTCATAATCAAGATTTCTTATAGCGCCTGCAATAGTTGTGGAGGTTGCCCATGTATCAGCGCCGCCGAGAACTCTGTCGGTTACGAGAATAGCCTTGTCTGCTCCCATTGCAAGAGCCTCTCTCAGAACGTCCTCAGCCTTGGGAAGTCCCATTGAAAGAACAGTAACCTCTGCACCGTATTTATCCTTAAGTGTAAGAGCCGCTTCAAGTCCTGCCTTATCGTCAGGGTTCATAATGGAAAGCATTGCTCCTCTGTCAAGTGTACCGTCGGGCTTGAATTTAACTCCGCCCTTTGTGTCGGGCACCTGTTTAATACAAACTATGATTTTCATTTTAAGCATTCCTCCCACAGATTATGATAAAAGATCGCCGGAAATAACCATGCGCTGAACCTCTGATGTTCCCTCATAGATTTCCGTAATCTTAGCATCTCTCATCATTCTTTCAACTTCATATTCTCTTGTATAGCCATAGCCGCCGTGAAGCTGTACGCACTTTGTGGTAACGTCCATAGCTACCTCTGCGGCAAAAAGCTTAGCCATAGCGGCCTCAACGGTATATCTGCTCTGTGTAGCCTTAGCCATAGCAGCCTTATAAACCATAAGCTGAGCTGCCTGAACATTGGTGGCAAGGTTGGCAAGCTGGAACTGAGTATTCTGGAAAGCTCCTATTGCTCTGCCGAACTGTTTTCTTTCCTTAACGTATTCAACGGTTCTGTCGAGAGCGCCCTCTGCGATACCCAAAGCCTGAGAAGCGATGCCTATTCTTCCGCCGTCAAGAGTATGCATAGCCATACCGAAGCCCTTGCCCTTTACGCCGAGAAGATTTTCCTTGGGAACACGGCAGTCTGTAAATATAAGCTCATATGTGGAGGAGCCTCTTATACCCATCTTCTTTTCTTTTGTACCGAAGTCGAAGCCGGGCATACCCTTTTCAACTATGAAAGCCGAAATTTCCTTCTTTGCTCTGCCTCTTCTGTCCGTTACTATGCCTGTAACCGCAAAAATAATGTAGATATCGGCTTCTTTTCCGTTTGTAATAAATATCTTGCTTCCGTTAAGCACATAGTCATCGCCGTCAAGAACTGCCTTGGTCTGCATACCCTGTGCATCTGTACCTGCGCCCGGTTCCGTAAGACCGAAAGCGCCCAGCTTTTCACCCTTTGCAAGAGGAACAAGATATTTCTGTTTCTGCTCTTCCGTTCCGTATGTGAGAAGAGGATCGCAGCAAAGAGATGTATGTGCCGAAACAATAACACCGGTTGTTGCGCAAACCTTTGAAAGCTCTTCAACACACATTACATAAGTAAGAGCATCACAGCCCTGTCCGCCGTATTCCTTGGGAATGGGAATGCCCAAAAAACCGCTTTTTGCCATTTTTTCAACAGTATGTCTTGGAAATTCTTCCGTTTCGTCAACCTCTGTTGCAAATGGTTTTACCTCTGTTTCCGCAAACTCTTTAAAAAGCGCTCTTGCAAGAAGGTGCTTTTTTGATAAGCTAAAATCCATTTTAATGTCCTCCTTATATAGTACGATTAATTATATTTGAAGAAGCCTTCGCCGCTCTTTCTGCCAAGCTTGCCGCCTCTTACCATCTGACGGAGAAGTCTTGCCGGACGATATTTGGGGTCGCCTGTTTCAGCCTGGAGAACTTCCATTATATGAAGACAGGTATCAAGTCCTATAAGGTCGCCGAGAGCAAGGGGACCCATGGGGTGGTTGCAGCCAAGCTGCATAGCAGTATCTATATCTTCAGCGCTTGCAAGACCTTCTTCAAGAACAACAACAGCCTCATTTATCATAGGAACAAGTATCTTGTTTACAACAAAGCCGGGACCCTCCTTGACCTCAACGGGAGTCTTGCCTATTGCCTTTGAAAGCTCATAAATTGCATTGAAGGTTTCGTCAGAGGTGTGAAGTCCTCTTATAACCTCAACAAGCTTCATTACCGTTGCAGGGTTAAAGAAGTGCATACCTATAAATCTGTCGGGTCTTCTTGTGGCATTTGCAATTTCCGTAATTGAGATTGAAGATGTATTTGTGGCAAAAATTGCATCATTGTGACAAATATCTTCAAGAGCAGCAAAAAGCTCTTTCTTTATCTTTACATTTTCAACTATGGCCTCAAGCACGAGGTCTGAATTTCTTGCTTCGTGAAGCTCTGTTGTGTAGGATATTCTTGAAATAACCTCATTCTTAACCTCTTCGGTAAGCTTTCCTCTGGAAACCTGCTTATTAAGGCTCTTTTCAAGCTTTGCCTGTGCATTCTGGAGAATAATGTCGTTCAGATCTCTGAATGTAACATTAATGCCGGCCTTAGCCATAACCTGTCCGATGTCAAGTCCCATCTGACCTGCTCCGATAATAAATACAGTTTTAATCATTTTTTTACCTCCGTAAATTTATATTATTTTTATAATAGAATACTTGCTGCCCGGCTCTTAAAACCGTCGTAAAGACGGTTTTAAGAGCCGACCAACGGGGCGGTGCGGGGAAGGAAGGGAGCAGGGGGAGGACCCGCAAGGGGTCCTCCCCCTGCTCCCTTCCTTCCCCGCACCGCCCTCAGCCGCAGCCCTGTCGGCGATCCGTTTATTATATATCAGCAGTTTTTGAAATTCTTTTCTCTCTTTTCTACAAAAGCGCTCATGCCTTCTTTTTGATCCTCTGTTGCAAAGCAAAGTCCGAAAGCTTCCGCCTCAAATGAAATACCTGTAACTATGTCTGTCTGAAGTCCTCTGTTTATGCACGCCTTTGACTGTCTTACAGCTATCTGGGCATTTGCGCATATTGCATTGGCAAGAGCAAGTGCCTCATCCATAAGTGCTTCGGGTTCAACTACTTTATTTACAAGACCTATTGCAAGGGCCTCATCAGCCTTTATGGTCTTGCCTGTAAGGATAAGCTCCATAGCCTTTGCAGCACCTACGGCACGTGGAAGGCGCTGAGTTCCGCCAAAGCCGGGAGTAATACCCAGACCAACCTCAGGCTGACCGAATTTAGCCTTTGACGATGCAATTCTCATATCGCAGGCAAGGGCAAGCTCGTTTCCGCCGCCGAGAGCAAAGCCGTTTATAGCCGCAATAACGGGCTTGGGTGAATTTTCTATGGCAAGAAATACGTTGTTTCCGCAAACGCCGAAGTTTTTACCCTGTACGGCGTTAAAATCCTTCATCTGGGCAATATCGGCTCCTGCAACAAAAGCCTTTCCCTCTCCCGTAATAATTATTACATAAATATCATCATTATTTTCTGCTTCATTAAATGCAGCGCCCAAATCTCTTAACACTTCATCATTAAGAGCATTTAAAGCCTGTGGCCTGTTTATTTTGAGCACAGCTACGTGGTCTTTAATCTCTGTAAGTATGTTTGACATTTTTTTAACCTCTTTTCTGTTATAAAATTACGCTCTCTATTATACACCTATTGTACATAAAAGTAAATAAAAATAATTACAAATATTAATTTTTTACGTATTTGTCATATTTCTATGCTTTGCGATGCCTTTTTTGGTAAATTTTTAACAATGTTGTGACAGCAAAACATTTCTTTGATTTTTCGAATAATCGTTAATACTTTCACAAAAAAGTCACTCCCCCCCCCCTTCATGGAAATTGCAGGTTTTTATGTATGTAAAATGCAGAAAAACCGTTATAACGCCGATTTTTCCGACATATTGTTCCTTTTTTTCTTTTGTACGGTTTATCTCCCATATATTGATTATTTATTTTTCTGAAACAATATTGTAACATATAGATACAGGACGAACACAACCCGGGTGAAATAGTTTAAAATAAATCAATCTGTACATATGCAGTGTCCTGATAAAAATAAATCGAAGGAGAGATAATATGAAGAAACTTATGGCTATTACAATGTCTGCCGTTATGTTATTTTCGCAGACAGCATTCGCACAAACAAACAGCATAGGAATAAAAGGTTTATGTGTCGGCAATTCATGCAGATTTACGCAGTCCCAAAGCCTGCAAGGATCAAAAACCGCAGAACAGCTTTTGAACAGTCTGATGGGCAATATCTGCGGCAGCACAAACTACGGCAATTCAAGGATCTGTAAATTTGTTGTAAAAAACGGCAATTGCACCGTATCAAATGGAACCTGTAAAGAAACGACAACAAGTGCCCCTAAAAAGGAAACAACGACTAAACCCGAAACGACGACCAAACCCGCAGAAAAGCCAACAGAACGCCCCGTAACAACAACAGAGCCGCCTACGGAAACAACCACATCGGCACGTCATACCACAACAGAAAAAACAACAGAAACGACTACGCAGTCCCAGACTGTTCAGGACTCCGCCAAAACCTCGATGGCTATGCAAATCCTGAATATTGTAAACAAGGAAAGAGCAGCAAAGGGTCTTTCACCGCTTGTTCTTGACAGCTCACTTACAAACGCCGCCAATATGAAAGCGCAGGATATGGCGGATAAAAAATACTTTGATCATACATCGCCAACCTATGGCACGCCGTTCCAGATGTTGAAGTCATTGGGCATACCATACAGATCGGCAGGAGAAAACATAGCCAAGGGTCAGAAAACAGCCGCAGAGGTTATGAATGCATGGATGAACTCTTCCGGTCACAGAGCAAACATATTAAACTCGTCCTACGGCAAGCTTGGCGTAGGATATGTAGTGAAAAACGGAACAACATACTGGGTACAGATTTTCACAAACTAATGCGAACCGAAATACATATGCAAAATCCCCTCTTTCGCACAAGAGGGGATTTCCCAAAAAAATCATTAAAGGAGAAAAAAGAATGTCGCCGCTTTACGGCTTCACATATATTATGACCGTTTTATTTTTTTATATACAGCATTTATAAAAAAAAGATAATGCCGACCAAACTGCGGGGCAGCCGGTGCAAGGGAAACAATGCGGACAAAGGGGAGGACAGCAAGCTGTCCTCCCCTTTGTCCGCATTGTTTCCCTTGCACCGGCCCCCATTGGTCCGCCTTTCAGAACCGTCTGCGACGGTTTGAAAGGTGGAGCAGCCTTATTTTTATTACATAAGGTCTACTGCCTGTCCATATTATATTTACTTATAAAAAACAGTACAAAAATAATAACCGCATATGCTGCATAATATTCCGCAAGGCTTATAAAAGGCAACCTCATCAATAAATTTATCAATAAGCCCGATATCAGAAATATTATAACAAAATTTCTCAGTATATATGCAAATCCCTGTCTGCCCTTTGTCATACTTATAGCGGCAAAACCGCCAAGACTTACAAATATAACGCCGATGATTGAATGCAGCACAAAATCCAGATTGTATAAAGCCACAAAAAATCCCCATAAACCATTCTGTAAAAAACAGATTATTTCCAGAACGATCAGGAAAAATACAGCTGTAAATAATATGTTGCAGAAAAGCTTTCTTATAATTTTACTGCTTGTGCCAATGGGCAGCATATTTATCATAATGCGGTGCTCACCCATATATTCCTTCCAAAACAGCCTGAAGCTTACAAGTGCGGTTATTAATACGCCTGCAGTCTGTAAAGCTCTCACATATACAACCAAGCCCAAAACGGAAAATATCAAAAGCAGCATTATATACGCGGGCAAAAGCCTTTTTAACATATATTTCAAATCATACAATGCCATCAGTGAAAACCTCCTTATACAGACCCTCTGCGTCCATACCGGTTTTTTCTCTTATTTCCTCTGCCGATACAATAAGCTTCGTTTTGCCCTCATGTAAAAGCACAACATCATCGAGAAGCGGAGCTATGCCCCTGAGATGCCTTGCCGCAATAACTATAAGAGGTCTGTTGTCAAAGCCCTGCAGCGCTGTTTTCAGAAAATTCTGTCTTTCATCTCTGTCAAAATAAGCAAGCGGCTCATCAAGCACATACATATCGGCACGCCTTGCGGCAAAGCACGAGATAGAAATAAGTTCGTTCAGTCCCCTGTCCGATGAAATATAATTTTCCGGACTTATTCCGAAAATCCGCATAAGCTCCACTGCCCGGTTCCTGTCAAAATCCGCAAAATAACAGCCGTAAAAGCTCATTAGCTCGCTTACCTTCCTAAAATTTCTTATAAAGCTTTTTTGCGGCAAATAACTTATGCGTTTTTTTGTTCTTGCCTTTATTTTCTTTCCGTCAAATAAAAGCTCGCCGCAGTCGGGGCTTTCAACTCCGCTGAGCAGATTGCAAAATGCCGTCTTTCCGGCTCCCTCGGGTCCTAAAATGCCTATACACCTGCCTCTTTGCAAGCCTAAATTTAAATCCCTGAGAGCATAACTGCCTTTATAGCTTTTGCTGACAGAATAGAATTCAACCAAATAATCCATAGCTTTCTCCTATATGTTGTAATATGCCTTGAAAAATGTTATGCCGTCATTTATATCCTTACTTCCGCAAAGCTCTCTCGCCGAATGCATGGAAAGCACTCCCAAGCCAATATCAGTAAAGGATATGCCAAGCTCTCCCGAAAGCACAGACCCTATTGTTGAGCCGCCCTTTATGCCCGATCTGCCCCAGAAGCTCTGCACGTTAACAGATGCGTCCCTGCAAATCTCCTTTACTGCAGCCCCGGAATAAATCTCGGTGGAATAAGATACAGAAGAAGAATATTTAAGGGTAATTCCCCCATTGAGAACAGGCATAGATGTTATATCATATTTTTCGGGATAGTTTGGGTGATAACCATGAGAGCAATCTGCTGATACCCCTATGGAATCCTCAAGCCCTCTGATCAGATCTCCCTCGTTATAATCGAGTCCCAAAGCAATAAGCTTAAGGCTGTTTGGTATAAACGCAGAATATGCACCTTCGGCAGAAAGACTTCCAACCTCCTCATGATTGGTAAAAAGAGCAACATTAATATAATCCTTGCATCTTTCTTTTTTAAAGCCCTCCAAAATGCAGAAAACCATGAGCAGATCATCAAGACGGGGCGATGAAACAAAGTCCTGCTCAAGTCCAAGCTGAACACCCTTTTCCGCATTATACACCGTAAACTCATAATCCAATATATTGGATTTCAAAACCCTTGCTTCCTTTGAAATGTATTTTTCAAAATCAAAATCTTCATTTTCCGCAAGAATTCCGCCTATCGGCATAAATTCCTTCTGCATATCCCTGTCCCTTTTTTCTTTGTCAAGATGTACGGCAACAGACGGTATGGTAAGTATGGGTCTTTTAATATCCAAGTAAACCTCCGTAGGCTTTAAAAGTCTTTCACCGCTGACTATAACCCTTCCGGCAACAGAAAGAGGTCTGTCAAACCAGCTTTCCGCATTAAGTCCGCCATAGCCCTCGACATTCAGCTTTACATAGCCCTTGTCCAGAACCGTGGGTGATTTCTTGATTTTAAATGCCGGACTGTCAAGATGAGCCGCCGCAATTTTGAAAACAGGTCTTTTGATATTCTGCCCTACCGTAAAAGCCATAACACAGGACGAATTCTTTATTATATAGTAGGCTCCCCCTTTTTTTAACCTGAATGGCTTGTCCAAATAAAGCCTTTCAAAGCCATAATCGTCAAGCTCCCTGCAAATATGTCTTACCCCGAATGAAGGCTCAGGACAATTGCTTATAAATTCAATTAGTTTTTCTGCATTATTCACTTATCTCACCTCTTGATTTTCAAAATTTAACCTTTTATACTTTTATATTATAAACACTGTTTCAATTTGTCAAGGGTAAGTTGTAAAATAAATCAACGCAAAAAACCGCACCTTATTGAAAGTTGAACTTAGCAAAAATTACAGCTTCGGTTTCCGCATTTTAATTAAAATCCGATAACCATTATGCTCTCAGATTTTGAGCCGCAGGCAAACACGTCCATCGCAACAGCCATGGCAGCAGCATTTACTTTTTAAAAAAATGTAAAATAAAAATATGAATATAGGTGGTAATTAGATTCTAACCCGTTTTGAGCCTGAACAGAACTTCTTTTTGCGTCAATTTATTTTATAACTTATCTGTCCCCTGACAGATTATAAATTTTACCATAACACGGCGGCATATTTATGCGACGTTTACTGCTATTTGCCGAATTTGGGGCTTTGGGCTGAAATATGGGCATAAAATAATTGACTATGGCGTTAAATAGTTGTATACTTTGATAAAGAAGTAATTGTTGGGAGGAAACAAATATGAAAATTGTACTTGCTTATTCGGGTGGACTTGACACCTCTGTTATTATTCCTTGGCTTAAGGATAATTATGATGATCCTGAGATCATTGCCTGCTGTATAGATGTGGGTCAGGGCAGCGAAACTGACGGATTGGAAGAAAAGGCTCTCGGTCAGGGGGCTTCAAAGCTTTGTCTGCTTGACGTAAGAGATGAATTCATAAGAGAATATGTATATCCTATGGTTAAAAGCGGCGCTATATATGAGGACAAATATCTTCTCGGCACATCTATCGCAAGACCTCTTATAGCAAAAAAGCTTGTTGAGGTGGCTCTTGAAGAGGGCGCTGACGCTATCTGTCACGGAGCAACGGGCAAGGGCAACGACCAGATACGTTTTGAGCTTACAATAAAGGCTCTTGCACCTCAGATAAAGGTTATTGCGCCTTGGAGAATATGGGATATTACCTCCCGTGAGGAAGAGCTTGAATATCTCCGCAAAAAAGGACTTCCTCTGCCTATGACAAAGGAGCAGAGCTATTCGAGAGACCGCAACCTCTGGCACATCAGCCACGAGGGACTTGACCTTGAGGATCCGGCAAACGAACCTGACTTCAAAAAGCTCCTTACTCTCGGCGTAAGCCCTGAGGAGGCTCCCGATGAACCTACTTATGTTGAAATAGGCTTTGAACAGGGTGTGCCCGTTACACTGGACGGCAAAAAGACGACTCCGATAGAGCTTATGGACTATCTTAACGAAATAGGCGGAAAAAACGGCGTCGGTATCTGCGACCTTGTGGAAAACAGATGCGTGGGTATGAAGTCAAGAGGCGTATATGAAACGCCCGGCGGCTCCATTCTCTATGCTGCACACAGAGATCTGGAATATCTTTGCCTTGACAAGCAGACCACAGCCTTTAAGGAAATTATAAGAACAAAATATACCGAGCTTGTTTATTCCGGCGAATGGTTCACTCCTCTTCGTGAGGCGCTTCAGGCTTTTGTTGACAAAACACAGGAAAATGTTACGGGTACGGCAAGGCTCAAGCTTTACAAGGGCAATATAATTTCCGCAGGCGTAAAGTCGCCAAACAGCCTTTACAACGCAGAGCTTGCAAGCTTTACAACCGGTGAGCTTTATTCCCATAAAGATGCCGAGGGCTTTATAAACCTTTTCGGACTTCCTCTTAAGGTAAGAGCTATGATGGGACTTAACAAGCAATATCTTAAATAATATAAACCTTTGCCGAATGGCTTAGGCGGTTTATTGAAAACATTATCGAGGGGTGCTTATGAAAGTACCCCTTTATTTAAAGCTAAAGAGGTGTATTTATGAAAAAACTTTCAAACGGCAGGCTCAGCGCAGAGGCGGACAGCTTTACCGACCACTTTCATTCATCTATATCCTTTGACAGCAGAATGTACAGGGAGGATATAACGGGGAGCATTGCCCATGCCCGTATGCTGGGCAGACAGGGTATTATTCCCGAAAAGGATTCGGAGCTTATTATAAAGACCCTCAATGAGATTCTTGAGGATATCGAGGCGGGAAAAGTGGAATTTGACGTAAAAGCCGAGGATATCCATATGAATGTGGAAACAATACTCACACAGCGCATAGGGAATGTGGGTAAAAAACTCCATACCGGCAGAAGCCGCAACGATCAGGTTGCCCTTGACATAAGAATGTATCTCAAAAACTGCATAACCGACATAAAGGGGCTTATGTTCAGACTGCTCAAAACGATAAATTCCATAGCAAAGGAAAATACCCACACGATTATGCCCGGTTTTACACATCTTCAGAATGCTCAGCCTGTTACCCTTGCGCATCATATGCTGGCATATTTTGAAATGTTTTCGAGAGATTATGACAGGCTTTCCGACTGCTTTAAAAGAACCGATATAATGCCCCTCGGTTCCGGCGCTCTGGCAGCCACCACCTACAATCTTGACAGGCAGGCAGTCTGTGATGAGCTTGGTTTTGCAGAAATCACAAAAAACAGTATGGACGGCGTTTCTGACAGGGATTTTGTGTGTGAACTTCTTTTCTGCCTTTCCCTTATAATGATGCATCTCAGCCGTTTTTGCGAGGAGCTTGTACTCTGGAGCTCTCAGCAGTTCAGATTTATAGAGATATCCGATGCCTATGCAACGGGAAGCTCCATTATGCCACAGAAGAAAAACCCCGATATGGCGGAGCTTATAAGAGGAAAGACAGGCAGAGTATACGGCGAGCTTATGGCGCTGCTTACCACTCTCAAGGGACTTCCCCTTGCTTACAACAAGGATATGCAGGAGGACAAGGAGGGCGTGTTTGATGCTGTTGATACGGTGAAAATGTGTCTGCCTGTTTTTACAGGTATGATAGCTGCTATGAAAATAAACAAGGAAAATATGCTTGCCTCCGCAGGACTTGGCTTTATGAACGCAACGGACGCCGCCGACTGGCTTGTAAGCAAGGGAGTTCCTTTCAGAGATGCCCACGCAGCCGCCGGCAGGCTTGTAATGCGCTGTATAGAAAGAAATGTGCGTCTTGAGGAGCTTCCTATTGAGGTATTCAGACAGGAATGCCCTGTGTTTACAGAGGAAATATATAAGGCGATAGACCTCGGTGAATGTGTGAAAAGAAGAACGGTTCCGGGAGGACCGTCAGTCATATGCACCGAAAAGCTTATAGCTGACAATGAAAGGCTTTTGGAGGGAGGCAGATTTTTATGAAGCTTGTGGAAACGGGAATAATTCTGAAAAATACTTCTGTCGCTCCCGACATATATGATATGACCATAAGGCTGCCGGAAATATCGGCTTTGGCGGTATGCGGACAGTTTGTGGAGGTTTATCCCGACAACGGCGTTAATCTCCTTGCCCGTCCCATAAGCATATGCCAAATAGGCGACGGAACCTTACGCTTTGTTTTTCAGGCTGTGGGAGCGGGCACAAGGCTGTTTTCATCTCTTAAGGCAGGACAGCGCCTGAGAGTCCTTGGCCCCTGCGGAAACGGATATCCCATAAGTGAGGAAAAAAAATTCATTCTTGTGGGCGGAGGAATAGGTGTTCCTCCTCTTCTGGAAACAGCCTGCCGTCTGAAGGACAAGGGTGAAGTAGATGTATTTCTGGGGTTCCGCAGCGGCAGTTTTCTGAGGGAGGATTTTGAAAACACCGGAGCAAATGTATACATAGCCTCCGACGACGGCTCCGCAGGCTTTAAGGGAAATGTTGTAGGTCTTATGGAAAGCGCGGGCGTACAGGGCGATGTCATATATTCCTGCGGACCGAGGATAATGCTTAAGGCTGTGGCGGAATATGCCGAAAAAAGGGGCATAAAAGCGTATGTATCTATGGAAGAAAGAATGGCGTGCGGCATAGGCGCCTGTGTGGGCTGTACGCTGAAAATAAAGGACGGAAACGGAATTTCAAATAAAAAGGTATGCAAGGATGGACCTGTTTTCGATTCAAGGGAGGTTGTTTGGCAGTGATCGATACAAGAGTAAAAATAGCGGGAGTTGAATTCAAAAACCCTGTTACCACTGCTTCGGGAACCTTCGGCAGCGGCAGGGAATACGGCGAATTTGCGGATATTAACAGGCTTGGGGCGGTTACCGTAAAGGGGGTTGCCGCAGAGCCGTGGCTTGGCAACGACTCTCCGAGAATAGCCGAGGTTTACGGGGGTATGCTTAATTCCGTAGGACTGCAAAACCCCGGAGCGGAATATTTCATAAAAGAGGACATACCTTTTTTAAGACAGTTTGATACCAGAATAATAGTAAACGTATGCGGACATACCATAGATGAATATGTTAAGGCTGTTGAAATTCTGAGTGAAGCCGATGTGGATATGCTGGAGCTTAATATATCCTGTCCCAATGTGAAGGAAGGCGGTATGGCTTTCGGAACAGACTGTAAAATGATTGAAAAGGTTGTGGGAGAGGTGAAAAAAAAGGCAAAAAAACCTCTTATAGTCAAAATGAGCCCCAATGTGACGGATATTACGGAAACATCAAAGGCGGCGGAGGCGGCGGGGGCAGATGCTCTTTCAATGATAAACACTATTACGGGAATGAAGATAGACATATACAGAAGAAAACCTGTTCTTGCAAATAAAATAGGAGGCTTAAGCGGCCCGGCAGTCAAGCCTGTTGCGGTGAGAATGGTATGGCAGAGCGCAAAGGCGGTCAGAATACCTATTATAGGCATGGGCGGCATAACCACGGCGGAGGACGCCATAGAATTCATAATGGCAGGCGCTTCAATGACAGCAGTGGGAACGGCAAATTTCACAAACCCCACGGCGACTATGGACATAATATCGGGAATAGAGAAATTTATGACGGAAAACAACATAGGCAGTCTGGACGAAATAAGGGGAATAATAGAATAACAGACCAAAAAAGAGGACGGCAGAATACCGTCCTCTTATGTTTTTCCGAATCAGCTTATATGAGTGCTGAAAATATGATATGAATTATTTGAAATATCTGTCAAGAAGTCCCTTGAAGGCTTTGCCGTGTCTTGCTTCGTCCTTTGCCATTTCGTGAACTGTGTCGTGGATAGCGTCATAGCCAAGCTCTTTTGCTCTTCTGGCGATTTTCATCTTGCCTTCTGTTGCGCCGTTTTCAGCCATATAGCGAAGCTCAAGATTTTTCTTTGTAGAGGGTGTCACTACTTCGCCGAGAAGCTCTGCGAATTTAGCTGCGTGCTCTGCTTCTTCCCATGCGGCTTTTTCATAATACATGCCAACTTCGGGATAGCCCTCTCTGTGAGCGGCTCTTGCCATTGCAAGATACATACCTACCTCGGTGCATTCGCCTGTAAAGTTGTCACGAAGTCCCTGAACCACTTCTTCGTCAAGTCCCTGAGCAACGCCTATTTTGTGTTCGTCAGCCCAAACGAGTTCTGAGCTTTCTTCGATTTCTTCTACTATAAACTTTGAACCGGGAACCTTGCACTGAGGGCAGAATTCGGGAGCTTCTGTTCCAATGTGAACATATCCGCATACGGGACAAACAAATTTTTTCATTGTAAACTACCTCCATTATTAAGAATGATTATTAATAAGTATGTAAAATATTATATACCATTTATTTCAGAGTGTCAACGCCAAAACACCCACAAAAGTATTGTTAGCCTTGGCTAACGATTTTGCTGCGCTGTCTGTTCCGCCGCCGCAGTAAAGTCCTCCCTGTGTCTGCCGCCCATTCTCATGCCGCCCTCACGGGAGGGAGTTCCGCTGGTGACATTCTTTGCATTCATCTGCAGGGAAACTGCGGTTTCGCCGTTTATGCGTATTTCGACAACATCGTTTTCCGATATTTTCTCACTGCCGTAAACAACAGATGAAAAGCTTTTCGGAGAGGTTATTGATGTCAGCGTTTCCCCTGTGGTATTGTTGCGGATTTCAATTGGCGTATCCTTTGCGTATATATCCGAATTATACATTATTGAATATGCCTGTGAGCTGTCCTCTGACGGTGACTGCGCCATACCGCTCATACCAAGGGCGAGAAGCTCTCCGCCGTTATAGTCAAGCTTTCCTCCGAAATCAAGAGCGGCATTTCCGCTGTTTTCGGGACCGAAAACGGTGACGCTGCCGCCGTTTATAAGGATATCCCCGTTTGAGTCTATGCCGTCGCCGCCGGAGCTTACCTTTATGCTGCCGCCGTTTATTGTTATTTCGCAGCTTTCGTCAGAATCCATCTTGCCGCCCATTCCTCCATGGAAGTCCGGTACACCCTCTGTGTTTTCCCTTTGGTGTCCTTGCCTTGCAGGCATATCGTTTCGGGGGAAATCAGTGGGCATATTTTCGGGCATACCGCCCCTTTCACCGTTGTTGTCGGGAGGAACTGCATTTCGGGGCATATCCTCCGACCAGTTGCCCCTGTCGGGCGGTGAGGGCATATCCTCCTGAGAGCCTGAGTCGGGAGCAGCCGCATTCAGCCCGTCATCGGCGGAGAGAATGTCAAGACTGCCGCCGTTTATCGTTATGGTGTGTCCCTCAATACCCTCATTGCTGTTGGATATTTTCAAATCGCAGTCGTTTATTACAAGCTCCTCCTCCGCATGAACGCCATCGTCCTCTGTATTTATGGCGAATGTGCCGCCGTTTATAAGAGCTGTTCCGTTTGAGTGCAGGGCATCGTCTGAGGCGGTTATGTCAAAGCTGCCGCCGTTTATTTCAAGGTCGGTTTCTCCCTTGACAGCCTTGCCGCCTGTGTTTATGTGGGTCTTTCCGTCGTTTATGACAACCTTGCCCTTTGAAGAGCCAAGCCCGTTTCCGTCTGTGTCAAGCTCAAAGGAGCCGCCGTTTATTGTCAGACTGTCCTTGCCCTTTATGCCATAGCCTTTTGCTTCAAGGGTAAAGTTTCCGCCGTCAATTACAATGTCGTCTTTGCCCGCTATGGCGTCTGCGTGGTTTCCCACGACCTTAATATTGCCCTCGCCGTCTATGGTCAGTCCATCGCTGCAAAAAAAGGCTGCATCGGGTTCTCCCTCGCTGTCAAGCAAAGCGTATTCGGCTCCGTCTGAAAATGTGTTTTCGGTGTCTTTATTGAGGTACATATCTATGCTGCCGCTCAGAGCGTATATCGCAGGACCTGTGGAATTGCTTACATTTACTCCGTCAAGCACCAGCTCAATATTTCCGGGGGAATTTACCGTTATCTGACCGTCGGTAAGCTTTCCTTTCAATATATATCTGCCCGGCTGCGTTATGGAAACAGAATCATCATTTATGACAACGCCGTTTCCATCTGAATAGGACGCCCCATCGGCAAGGGTTATGCTGACGTCCTTTTCACTGTTTTCCTGCTGACAGCCGCCAAGACACATAACAGCCGCCGCAAGTATAAATATTTTATATCTGTTTTTCATATATCCGCCTCCCTGTATTCCATATTATATCACCCGGATATCCGGCTTGTCATTAAACATTTATTTAAAAGTCATTAAATTATAATATGAACGCCGTGAAAGGGGTATGCGCTGTATAAATATTATTTTTTTATACAGATTTTCCGAAAAATATGTCGGTTTTGCAAAAGGCTATGTATGGGGAGAGGTTTTGGCTGATGCGGTTTGGGGTTTTGCTTATTTTGCATTTGCATAAATATCGCCTTCAAGTGGTCGGAAACAGCCGGAAACAGCTTTTTTCAGAGAAAATGGGGCATAATTTATGATAAGATATATTTTGACACTTATTAAAAAAAATTATAATTATTTGAAGTTTTTTATTTACAAATACAAAATATTGGATTATAATATATTTGTATAATTTTTTTTTATGAATAAATTGTCCTTGAGAGGTAAATTATGAAATATACAGATGTACTTAAGCGCTGTGATATTTTCAAGAATGTAAGCGAGGAAAACATTCTTGAAGTCATCAGAGCGGCTGACATAAAAATAAAGAAATTTGATGCAAAGCAGATAGTATATAAGAAAAATATTATTTGCAGAGATGTATGTATAGTTCTTGTAGGGTCGGTTTCGGGTGAGGAAAAAAGGTTTGAAGCAGGTGATTTTTTTGGCATTGAGGAGGCCGCCTCGGAGGGCGTACTCAGAAACGACATATATTCTGTGGGAAGTTCAGAGGTTTTATTTATGAATTTCAAAAAGCTTCTGAAATGTTCGGGAATGGGATATCCGTTTTTTTACAGGATAATGGACAATATCTGCGGCATAATTTCCGGCAAAAATATGTTTTACAGTCAAAGGCTGTGTGTTTTGTCACAGAATACGCTGAGGAATAAGCTGTTGGAATTTTTGCGGCTTCAGAAGCAGATTCACGGCGACAGCAGCTTCAGTCTTAATATGACCAGGTCGGAGCTTGCGGATTATCTGTGTGTTGACAGGTGTTCCCTTTCGAGAGAGCTTACCAAGCTTCGGAACGAGGGCGTTATGGAGATAAACAAACAGAGAATTATTTTAAAGCATAAACAAATTTAAGGCTTGTTTATGCTTGTTTTAATTGGAGAGTTATGATAATATATATGCATTGGCAGAGTTCAGGCGATAATTAAAAAATACAGGGAATGAAGATATATTATGAAATTCAGAAAAATAGCTTTTATTACAATCGGCTGTAAGGTAAATTATTATGACACACAGGCTATGGCAGGACTTTTCAGGGATAAGGGATATGAAATCACCGATTTTGACGATTTTGCCGATGTTTATGTTATAAACACCTGTACTGTGACAAGCTTCGGCGACAAAAAATCAAGGCAGGCCATAAGACGGGCAAAAAGGAAAAATCCCGAGGCGGTGGTCGTTGCTGCCGGGTGTTATACACAGACAAGACCTGACGAGGTTTCGGAAATAGAGGGTGTAAACATACTTATAGGCACAAACTTCAGAAGCCGTATTGTGGATATTGTGGAAAACTACAACGGCGAGGGAATACTTAACTGTGTAGGGGATATAATGAAGGTAAGAGAGTTTGAGCCGCTTGAAATAGATGACCTAAAAGACAGGACGAGGGCGTATATAAAAATACAGGAGGGCTGCAACAGGTTTTGCTCCTACTGTATGATACCCTATGCAAGAGGACCCGTCAGAAGCCGACCCATAGAGGATATAATAAAAGAGGCAGAACGGCTTGGGGAGAACGGGTTCAGGGAGATAGTGCTTACAGGCATACACGTGGCGTCATACGGGCTTGATGGAGGAAATGCAAGGCTGACAGACGTGCTGAAGAAGGTTTCGGAAATAAAAACAATAGAAAGGATAAGGTTTTCTTCCATAGAGCCTACGATCGTTACAGATGAATTTACAGACGTCGTCAGCGGGCTTGACAAGATATGCCATCATATGCACCTTTCCCTTCAGAGCGGCTGTGACAGAATTCTCAGGCTTATGAACAGGAGATATACCGCCGGGGAATATTACAACGCTCTTACAAAAATTCTGGAAATGTGGAATGATGCGGCGATAAGCACCGATATCATTGCGGGATTTCCCGGTGAAAGCGAAGAGGATTTTGAGGAAACAATGAAATTTGCGGAGAAATGCGGCTTTTTTAAGATACACGCATTTCCGTTTTCCCCAAAAAGAGGCACTCCTGCGGCGGATATGAAGCCTCAGACGGAAAGCAGGGTAAAGCAGGAAAGAGTGGCACGCCTTATGGAGCTTTCGGAAAAGAGCAACAGGAGGTTTATACAAAATATGATAGGCGGCGTATATCCCATATTATTTGAAAAAATAAACGACAATGGGTGTTATGAGGGTCACACCTCAAATTATGTGAATGTAAGCGTTATAAGCAGTGAAAACATCGCCAACAATATAATAAATGTAAAAATAAACAAAATCCTTTGCGAAGGAAGAGCTATGGGAGAGATAATCTTATAAAATTGCGCTTGCCCGTCCCGTCAGACCGCCGGAGGACGGTATGACGGGACGACCCGTGGGGGCGTGGGGCGAGGTAAGCAGGTCACAGGCACAGGCAGCGGAGGATTTATCCTCCGCTGCCTGTGCCTGTGACCTGCTTACCTCGCCCCACGCCTGCGGCAACCGCAGTTTTTGTGGTCGATGCTTTAAATCATATTAAGATTTATTAAAAACTGTTGATTTATTCGGAAAAATATTGTATGATGTATCTGTGGGAAACGGGTTTATTCAAAATATTAAAGGATAGGGGAGATTTTATGAGAAATATTAATGAAACTCAGCATATTGATTTTCAGGCTGAAAAAGGAGGACACGAGGACGCAGGCTATGTTATTGCGCAGGTGTATAAGGCTCTTAAGGAAAAGGGATATAACCCTGTCAATCAGATTGTGGGATATATTCTTTCGGGAGAACCTACCTACATCACAGGGCATAATAACGCAAGAAGCCTTATAAGCAAGTTTGAAAGAGATGAGCTTCTTGAGGAGATCGTTTCGAGTTATCTTAAAAATCTCAGGAAGAATCTTTAAGGCGATATGAGGATTCTTGGACTTGATTTCGGAGAAAAAACCATAGGCGTGGCGGTGAGCGATGAAAACAACAGGCTTGCCTTGGGACTTGAAACGCTGAGAAGAGAGCAGGAGCAAAATCTCAAAGCCAATGTTCACAGGATAGGGGATATTATAAAAGAGTATAATATCGGAAAAATTGTATTGGGTTATCCTGTGAATATGGACGGCACCTTATCCGAAAGATGCAAAAAAACGGTTTTATTCAAAGAAAGGCTTGAGCGCACCTTTAAAAAAACCGAATTTGATATGCAGGACGAAAGACTTACGTCTGTTCAGGCGGAAAAAGCTATGAGAGAAGCGGGAGTCAGAAAAAGCAAAATAGATTTTTTCATTGACGAACAGGCGGCTGTACTTATTTTACAGACATATCTTGACAGAATAAACAGCAGAGGACGATTATTATGACCGAAAGCAACGATTACAAAGACGCACTGAGCGTTATAACACTCACTGATGACGACGGAAGCGAGATCGACTTTATTGTTATTGACGGGGCTATTATGGACGGCGTAAAATATATGCTCGTTGTATGTGCGGAGGATTATGACAAGGACGAGCCTGAGGCATATATTATAAAGGAAATTGAGGACGACGGAAATGAAGTATCCTTTGAATTCGTAGATGACGACAATGAGTATGCCAGGGCAGCGGTGGTTCTGAACAGTGAAGACAGTGACTATGAAATGAAATTCTGATAAACGGAGGTGTAAGCTTGACAGCAAAAAAAACAGGCAAGCTCAAGGTGATTCCCTTGGGCGGACTTAACGAGATCGGAAAGAATATGACCGTATTCGAGTACGAGGACGAAGCTATAATTGTAGACTGCGGGGTGGCGTTCCCTGAGGACGATATGTTGGGGATAGACCTGGTAATTCCCGATTTTTCTTATTGCCATAAAATAAAATCAAAAATAAAGGGCATTGCCCTTACCCACGGGCATGAGGACCACATAGGCTCGCTGCCCTATTTTCTCAAAGAAATAAATACTCCTATTTTCGGCACAAGGCTTACCATAGGGCTTGTGGAATCCAAACTTAAGGAACACAATTTAATCAACGATGTAAAGTCACATTGCGTAAATGCCGGTGAAACGGTTCATCTGGGAAAACATTTCAAGGTTGAATTTATACACACGAACCATTCAATAGCCGATGCGGCAGCGCTTGCCATAAAGACTCCGGTGGGGACGGTTATTCATTCCGGCGATTTCAAAGTGGATTATACGCCCATAGACGGTGAAATGATAGATCTTCAGCGCTTTGCTCAGCTTGGCAAGGAGGGTGTGCTTCTTTTTATGTGTGAAAGCACCAATGTGGAGATACCCGGTTATACCATGAGCGAGAAAAGTGTGGGAAAAATATTCGAGCAGATATTCGATGATACGCCGGACAGCAGAATTATGGTTGCAACATTTTCGTCAAATATACACAGAATTCAGCAGATAATGAATTCAGCCTATAAGCACAACAGGAAGGTTGCCGTAATAGGAAGAAGTATGTCTAACGTGGTTAAAACAGCGATCGAGCTGGGATATCTGAACCCGCCGCCGAACACTCTTGTGGACATTTCCGAAACAAAAAGATATGAGGATCACAGAGTTGTCATTATAATGACCGGCTCTCAGGGCGAAACAATGTCGGCGCTTTCGAGGATCGCTTCAGGCGACCACAAGCTTATTGAAACAAAGCCCGGGGATAAGATAGTTATAAGTGCATCGCCCATACCCGGAAATGAAAAAGCGGTGTATAAGCTTATAAACGATTTGCTTAAGAAGGGCACCGATGTCATATATGAGGGACTTATGGACGTTCACGTTTCGGGACACGCCAAGCAGGAGGAAATAAAGCTTTTGCACAGCCTTGTAAAGCCGAAGTTTTTTGTTCCCGTACACGGCGAGTTCAAAATGCTCAGAACTCATGCGAAGCTGGCGGAGGAGCTTGGCATAAACAAAAAGAATGTTTTTGTGCTGGGGCTTGGAGATGTATTGGAGCTTGACAAGTCCCATGCCAAGATTACGGGCAGTGTGCCTACGGGACAGATTTTTGTTGATGGTCTTGGTGTAGGCGATGTAGGAAATATAGTTATAAGAGACAGGCGGCATCTTTCACAGGACGGACTTATGATAGTTGTCGTTGCTATGGAAAGAGAAACGGGACGTGTTATTACGGGACCGGACATAATTTCAAGGGGCTTTGTGTATGTCAGGGAGTCGGAATCTCTTATGGACGAGGCAAGGGCTGTTGTGAGAGATACCCTTGATATGTGTGAAAGCAGGCACATAAACGAATGGACATATATAAAAAGTCTTATTAAGGATACTCTTAAGGACTATATCTGGAAAAAGACAAAGAGGAGTCCCATGATATTACCTATCATAATGGACATATGCAATTATTAACGGAGTGAGAATATGAAAGAGGGATTTATACCGTCCGGGAGTGCAAATATACATTATCAGATATACGGTGAAGAGAATAAGGATGTATTGATTCTTCTGCACGGCAATTCGGGAAATCTTCACTATTTTGACGAGCAGATAGAGTA
The DNA here is from genome assembly GCA_947627855.1 of uncultured Clostridia bacterium. GTDB lineage: Bacteria > Bacillota > Clostridia > Lachnospirales > CAG-274 > JAJQCI01. The sequence continues at coordinate 6,619 of CANQXR010000030.1, read as the reverse complement.
TTTCAAAAAAGACCGTCTTATTCTGGCGATTGACAGCAGAGGACATGGGGAATCGACCTTTGGTCAGGGCTCTTTAAGTCTTACGGTGATGGCCGATGATCTGTTTAATATAGTGACGGGGTTTGGCTTCAGAAATTTTGATCTTCTGGGCTTTTCAGATGGCGGAAGCATTGCTATGTATTTTGCCCTTAAGCATAATGATATGATAAGAAATCTCATACTTGTGGGGGCTAATATAAACCCTTGGGGAGTAAAGCTTCATTTTCAGATTCCGACTTTTTTCTCGTATCAGCTTTGCAGGCTTGCATCTGTGCTTAATCCTGCAATGGCCAATCTTAATAAGGAATATCTGGGTCTGATGGTCAACGAGCCGTATATAGCGCCTGAGGATCTTGGGAAAATTACTGCAAGGACTCTTGTTGTTGCAGGCAGCCGGGATCTTATAAGAGAGGGACATACAAAAAAGATAGCAAAATATCTGCCTAACTCCACACTTGAGATCATAAACGGAGCCGATCATTTTATGTCAAAAAAAATGCCCGATGTATTCAATAAAGTCCTTGAGAATTTTTTGAGATGAGTTTTTGCCGCCCAAACCAAACCGCCGAAGGCGGTTTGGTTTGGGCGGCCGTGGGGCGAGGACGATGAGGGGACAAACAAAGACGGGGGAGGAGCCTGAAGGCTCCTCCCCCGTCTTTGTTTGTCCCCTCATCGTCCTCGCCCGACTGACCGCAGGTTGGTCGGCTCTTGGCTGAGTATGACGAAATTTGCGAACGATTAAATATTGACATAAATGGCAACAAATGGTAATATAATAATGTACTTAAATAAAGAAAAAAATTACTTTAAAAGTACATAATTTATATTTTGGAGGATTTACATTAATGAAAAGCGGTACAGTAAAATGGTTTAATTCTGATAAGGGCTTCGGCTTTATTTCGGTTCCCGGTGAAGATGATGTATTCGTACATTTTTCAGCCATTAAACAGGAGGGCTTCAGAACGCTCGATGAGGGACAGCGTGTAGAATTTGACGTGGTTCAGGGCGACAAGGGTCCGCAGGCGGCAAATGTAATTAAATTATAAATTTCCGAATCAGGGATAAGATTTGCCATTATAAAAGACGGCTTGCAAACAAATAAAGCAAGCCGTTTTTTACGCCTTGTACTATTTTGCGGGTGTCCGAATCGCTTTAGCCTCTGGGGGCGAGGGCAGGGGAAAAGCCGAAGGAGTGCAGCGCACTCCCTCGGCTTTTCCCCTGCCCTCGCCCCCAGAGGCGTCCTCTTCGGACCGCCTTTGGCGGTCTGAAGAGGACGGCTGGATTTCATTAATTCTTAAAGCTATGCACAGGTGCAGGTATTCTGCCGCCTCGCTTTATAAATCTTTCACATGACCAACCGTTTACGGGCATAATTGGTGCAGTACCCAAAAGTCCGCCGAATTCTACGCTTTCACCGACCTTTTTTCCATAAGCCGGAATAATTCTTACAGCGGTAGTCTTGTTGTTTATCATTCCTATGGCCATTTCATCGGCTATTATGCCTGATATAGTCGAAGCCGGGGTATCTCCGGGAATTGCTATCATATCAAGTCCCACGGAGCATACACAGGTCATTGCTTCAAGCTTTTCAATTGTAAGGGCGCCGCTTTTTGCAGCTTCTATCATACCATGGTCTTCGCTGACAGGTATAAAAGCTCCGCTTAAGCCGCCAACAGAGGTTGACGCCATAAGACCGCCTTTTTTTACGTTGTCATTCAGAATTGCAAGGGCGGCGGTAGAGCCGGGCGCTCCGGCTGCCTCAAGCCCCATTTCATTGAATATTTCCGCTATACTGTCGCCTATTGCCGGAGTTGGCGCAAGAGAAAGATCTATTATGCCAAAGGGCACACCAAGACGGTCTGAGGCTTCTTTTGCCACCAGCTGACCGACCCTTGTTATTTTAAAGGCTGTTTTCTTGATCGTTTCGCATAATGTTTCAAAATCAGCGTCTCTTGCGCTTTCAAGAGCATATTTTACAACGCCGGGTCCGCTGACACCGACATTTATTACCCGTTCTCTTTCACCTATTCCGTGAAATGCACCTGCCATAAAGGGATTATCTTCCACGGCATTGCAGAAAACAACGAATTTTGCACACGCCATAGAGCCGTCCTTTCTTGTGAGGTATGCCATTTCCTTTATTATTTCTCCCATTTTTTTCACGCCGTTCATATTGATTCCGCTGCGTGAGGTTCCGAGATTTACGGAAGAGCATACCCTTTCGGTAGATGCAAGGGCTTCGGGAATACTTCTCACAAGATTAATATCGCTTTCGGAAGAACCCTTTTGTATAAGCGCACTGTAACCGCCAATAAAGTTTACGCCTACATTTATGGCTGCCTTGTCAAGGGTTTTTGCAATTTTAAGACAGGTGTCCTGAGAATGTCCGCTAGCTACAAGGGCTATGGGAGTGACGGAAATTCTTTTGTTTACAACGGGAATTCCGTATTCTCTGGAGATATCTTCGCCCGTTTTGACAAGGTTTTTTGCACTGTCCGTTATTTTATCGTAAATTTTTTTACACAGTCTGTCACTGTCGGAGTCTGCGCAGTCCAGAAGATTTATGCCCATTGTAATTGTACGTACGTCGAGATTTTCCTCGTTTATCATTTTATTGGTTTCCAAAACCTCGCCTTGAGTAATCATTGCAAACCCCCGTCAGATTCTGTGCATACTGTCAAATATATCCTCTCTCTGAAGTCTTATGTCCAGATTCATAGACGCTCCAACCTCTTTGAGTCCGCTTGAAATCTCGTCAAATCTTTCCTGACTGTCGGAAAGGTCGACTACCATCATCATATGGAACATTCCGCCTGTTATCGTCTGAGAAATTTCAGATATGTTTATGCCCTCTGAAGAGAGGTATGTGCATACCTTTGCAATAATTCCTACACTGTCCTTACCTAAAACAGTTATAATACCGTTCATTATGTTGACCTCCAAATGAATATTTTAAAATTTTTAAGTTATTACAATATCCGTCAATTCAGTATGATGGATAGGTGTTTCAATAATATCACATATTTATTTGTTTTTCAACTCATTTATAAGCATTTTTTCATCTTCCGTAAGATTTGCCCTTTCAAGAAGTTCGGGACGCTTATAAAATGTATTTATAACGGACTGCCTGCGTTTCCATTCGGAAATTCTGCCGTGATGACCGCTTAAAAGAACATCGGGAACCTTCCGTCCCATGAATTCATAGGGTCTTGTATACTGAGGATATTCCAGCAGACCATCAGAAAAGCTTTCGTCCTCGCTGCTTTCGGAATTGCCCAATACACCGGGCACAAGCCTGCCCACAGCATCAATAACGACCATCGCCGCAAGCTCGCCGCCTGTAAGCACAAAATCGCCTATGGATATTTCTTCCACATTAAGCTCGTCAAGAACCCTTTTGTCTATGCCCTCATAGTGACCGCACAGCAGTATTATATCCTTTTCCTTTGCAAGCTCTTTTGCTTTGTCTTGGTTGAAAATTTTGCCCTGAGGCGACATATACAACACTTTTGTGCCCTCTGCGGCTTCTTTTTTTGCACTCATGCAGGCGTCATATACAGGCTCCGGCTTCATGATCATTCCGGCGCCGCCGCTGTAACAATAATCGTCTACGTGTCGGTGTTTATTTTTTGAAAAGTCCCTTATGTCAATAGTTTTTACATTTATTATGCCGTTGTCTATTCCTCTTTTGATTATAGAATGTCCGAGTCCGTCATTGATCATATCGCAAAAAAGGGTAAGTACATAGAAATTCATTCCATCAACCCCTCTAAAAGCTTCACGGTCATTTTTTTTGCAGTGATGTCAACATTTAAGATGCACTGCTTTATAGCCGGAATCAATATATCCTTTCCCCCTGTCCTCACGATATAGACATCATTTGCGCCTGTAAAAAGTATGTCGTAAAGCTCTCCAAGAATCTTTCCGTCCTCCGTAACAACCTCCATACCGTAAAGATCCTTTATGAAATATTCGTCTTCGCCGCAGGGCTTTGCCATATCTCTTGTAATCCTGACTGCACAGCCTTTTAACCTTTCGGCAGCTGTCATATCGTCTATCCCCTCAAGCTTTGCCAGAACCATTCCCTTATGCTCCCGGACACTTAAAACGGTATATTCCTTTAATTCTCCTTTGTATTCCACAAAAAGACAGGGCTGTTCTGTGATTTCCGTTATATCATCGGTGTGAGGGTATATCTTCACCTCACCTTTTATACCGTGAGTATTTACAATTTTTCCTACAGTAAAATAATCCATATTTATCCTCCGTATATTGTGGCATATCTGATATGACTGCGGGGTTGCCCGGGGCGAGGAGCGGGGAAGGGGGCGGACTTGTCCGCCCCCTTCCCCGCCCCTCGCCCCGACCCGTGGGCACATTCTTTCAAACCGTCACGGACGGTTTGAAAGAATGTGCCCACGGAACCGACATATTTATTATAAATAATAACAAGCCTCAAATCAAGACAATTATAAAAAAATAGTCCATTGCCAAATTGAATAAATTTTTATAAAAAAATATAAATAAATTGTAAAATATTACTTGTTTTATTTTGAAAAAAATTATATAATGTATATAAAGTATATTAAATATAGGAGGAATGCTGTTATGTCATATATGGATGTTTACAAACAATGGCTTTCTGAGCCTGTTTTTGATGAGGATACAAAGGCAGAGCTTAAGGCCATAGCTAACGACGAAAAGGAGATTGAGGACAGATTTTATCGCGAGCTTGAGTTCGGTACGGCAGGGCTTCGTGGTGTTATAGGTGCGGGAACCAACCGTATGAATGTTTATATAGTCAGCAAAGCTACACAGGGATTTGCAAACTATATTCTTAAGCAGGGTGATGAAGCGGTTAAAAAGGGCATAGTTATTGCGTATGACAGCCGCAATATGAGTCCCGAATTTGCTGAAACAACAGCACTTGTAATGGCAGGAAACGGTATAAAGGCTTATCTTTTTGAATCTCTCCGTCCTGTTCCCGTACTTTCATTTGCTATACGTCATCTGGGCTGTACAGGTGGTGTGGTTGTTACGGCAAGCCACAATCCTCCGCAGTATAACGGCTATAAGGTATATTGGGAGGACGGCGCTCAGGTTCCTTATCCCCGTGATGAGGCAATTATGTCAGAGGTAAATGCAATCACCGATTTTGCCTCCATTAAAAAGCTTTCTAAGGAAGAAGCCATTGAAAAGGGTCTGCTTGTAATGGTTGGCAAAGAGGTTGACGATGCATATGACGAAAATGTTCTTGCTCAGCTTGTTAATCCTGAAGTAGTTAAAGAAATGGGCGATTCATTAAAGGTGGTTTATACACCTCTTCACGGCTCCGGAAATCTTCCTGTAAGACGTATTCTTGCAAAAGCAGGACTCAAGAATGTTATCGTTGTGCCCGAACAGGAGTTGCCCGATGGCAATTTCCCCACAGTCGCCCTTCCCAATCCCGAAGATGTAAACGCATTTAAGCTTGCTATGGAGCTTTCGGAAAAGGTTGGAGCAGATTATATGTGCGCAACCGACCCTGACGCTGACAGAGTTGGCGCAGTAGTTAAAAATTCAGATGGAGAATATGTTGTATTTACAGGAAATATGATGGGAACACTTATATGTGACTACATACTTTCCCAGAAGGCTGCAAAGGGTATACTCCCCAAGAATGCGGCTGTTGTTTCAACAATAGTTTCATCCGATCTTACAAAGGCTATATGCAAGAATTATGGAGTTGCTTATTTTGACGTTCTTACCGGCTTTAAATATATAGGCGAAAAGATAAAGGAATTTGAAGCTGACGGAAGTTATAGCTATCAGTTTGGCTTTGAGGAATCCTACGGCTGTCTTACGGGACCTTATGCAAGGGACAAGGATGCTGTTGATGCAAACCTTATGATCGCAGAAATCGCATCATACTATAAGAAGCAGGGCAAGACATTGTATGATGCACTTCAGGCTCTTTATGCTAAGTACGGATATTATAAGGAAACTGTAACCTCAATCAATCTGGGCGGTGTTGAAGGCGCAGCACAGATCAAGAAGGTTATGGCTGATCTCAGAAGCTCGTCACCTGAGGAAGTAGGCGGAGTGAAGGTAGTTGAAGCAAGAGATTATTCGGCAGATGTTATAAAGGACCTTACAACAGGTGAAACAAAGCCGACAGGACTGCCGAAGTCAAATGTGCTTTACTATGTTCTTGAGGACGGAACATGGTTCTGTGTAAGACCTTCAGGAACAGAGCCGAAAATAAAGGTTTATTTCGGTGCAAGCGGAGATACTATGGACGAAGCAGCTGCAAAAGCAGGCAAAGCATCAGACGGTATTCTTGCAATCGTTGACAAAATTTTAGGTAAATAAAGCCTATACCATTGTATAGATATTAACCGAAATACTAATAAGGGCTGAGTCTTGTTAAAACAGGGCTTGGCTCTTTTTGTTTGATTTTCGGTTGTAATAGGGCTGCTCGGCGCCTGTGTGCAATACGCCCTTGGCGTATTGCACACAGGCGCCGAGCAACGGGGGCGGGGGAAAGGGGGAACAGGGGCAGCGAAGCTGCCCCTGTTCCCCCTTTCCCCCGCCCCCGTTG